>JARGFK010000037.1 GCA_029211065.1 Desulfobacterales bacterium | reverse complement strand
AATTATCACGAATACTCTATTTAACTCAAATATCTACAGGAAATATCCACTTTAATCTGTTCGCCCAGAATTACTGGAGGATAATCCACCGGCTTGCATTCGCGATCTTTGTTTTGTATATAAACGCTTTGTGTTTAGTTATTCATGCGCATGCGGGATCCGGCATTCTCATCAACTGTTTTGGCGGCTCTCCGCTTTGCCGGGACCGAAATGGCATATCCAACTGATGATTTAGAATTCGTTTAAATAAGATTATCGATAGATGATAAGGAGGAGAGATTTCATATGGAAGCTCGCAAGAAAGGAACCGTTCAGATCCAATCCAAATCTGAAATGGAAAGATTAATCGCTCAAGCTGAGAAGGAAAAATCCGTAACAAATTCGCTGGGAAAAATAAAAAACAAATTGCTGGTCATGAGCGGCAAAGGGGGTGTCGGCAAAACCAGCGTGTCGGTCAATCTGTCCATAGCGCTTGCCAACATGGGATACCGGGTGGGGCTGATGGATGTTGACATTCATGGCCCGGATGTGCCGCGCATGCTCGGGTTAAACGGCATGCTGGACTTCGGAGAAAGCAACAAATTGAGCCCGATGCGCTATTCGGAAAATCTGAGGGCGGTTTCAATCGAATCGCTCATCGTCAATAAGGACGATGCCATTATCTGGCGGGGTCCCATGAAAAATTCCATCATAAAGCAGTTTCTGGGCGAAGTCGGCTGGGGCGATCTTGATTATCTGGTGATTGATTCTCCACCGGGGACCGGTGATGAACCTCTGACCATTGCCCAGACGATTTCGGATGTTAAAGCTGTTATCGTGACGACGCCCCAGGAGGTTTCCCTGGCCGATGTCAGGAAGTCCATTAGTTTTTGCAGGACAGTTAAAATGGAAATTCTGGGGCTTATTGAAAATATGAGCGGGTTTATCTGTCCTCACTGCAGCCAGGGGGTTGATCTCTTCGGCTCAGGTGGCGGGGAAAGAACCGCCAAGGCTGCCGGTATAAATTTTATCGGGAAAATTCCCTTTGATCCAAAGGTGGTCTCCTGTGGGGATGCCGGAGAATCTCTTCAGGAAAAATATGAGGGCTCCCCGACATCGGCGGCATTTGCAGAGATCGCCAGAAAGATAGCCGATATATGTTAACGCGATAGCTATTGCTGTGTCCCATGAGAAAGGCTGCCGATGGTGAATCAGGTGATAACAACATATAGGAGATGCTGAAAATGAGAATAGTCAAGGGCCGGGTGACGATTCTCACGGACAATGTAGTCCCGGGACGCAGTGAGGCGATCGGAGAGCATGGGTTCAGCGCGTATATCGAGACGGGGAATGGGAATTTTCTGTTTGATACCGGCAAGGGGAAAACAGTAGTTCACAACGCACTGGTCCTAAATAAAGATTTGACTGCAATCAATAAAATCGTACTCAGCCACGGCCATGGCGATCATGTCGGCGGCCTGCCGGATGTGCTTCGCATCCAGGGCAAAAAAAAGATGGACGTCTATGCCCATCCGGATATCTTTTTATATAAATTCAGGAAAAAGAATGAAAAAGAGACATACGGCGGCATACCCTTTACCAAAGGGTATCTTGAAAAAATGGGCGCCCGATTTATATTCAACGAAAATTATGTTGAAATTGAAGACGGCATATTCCTGACCGGAGAAGTCCCCCGCAAAACGCCCTTTGAAGGCGGCGATATGGGCGACCGCTTTGCGCGGCGCGACGGCAAGGTTATCCCCGATATCATTCAGGACGACCAATCCATGGCCATTCACACGGGAAAGGGACTGATGATCGTTCTGGGGTGCGCCCATGCCGGCATCATCAATACCCTCAACCATATCATCAAAAAGTCCGGCGTTGATAAAATCTACGGTATTATCGGGGGAACGCACATCGGGTTTTCCGGCGAGGTACAGCTCAGTGAAAGCATCAAGGCCTTAAGGTCCTATAACATTCAGCACCTGGTGCCCTCCCATTGCACCGGCCAGGCGGCAATCGCCCGCATCAAACAGGAATTTGAAGATATATTTCAGTTTTCCCATGTCGGCTTGAGTATGGAATTTTAGCCGATTCTGTTTGATTTTGGTATCGATGCCGTCGCCGGCACCCAGGTGGTGGATGCTGAACTGGTTTTGCGTTGTATCAGCGAGGGGGCAAACTTCAGGCAGATCCGGGGCGCGCGGCGGCTGACCATGATGCGATAACGACTTGGGAAATTCCTTTGGTTGTAAAGATAATTCCGATTGTGTTTAAATGCATATCTAAAAGGGAGATGTAATGAAAAATTCTGCTGCCAGGATCCCGCGATGCGCGGATTGTAAAATTGAAAAAAAGATATGTCGTCAGCCGGATGGTAAAGGACCGGCCTTTTGCCCAACCGTTAATTTAAGCAAAGTAGTTAAGGCCTCGCTCTCGGAATATGAAGAGGCCACGGTTAAAAACTTTGCAAGAAACGCCAGCATTCAGGAGGGCGAATGCTATGTCAATCGCGGCAAGGACAATCCCCATGTGCGCTATGCCATCAAGCCCCGCGTTCAGGAAACCATCGAGTTTGCCCATAAAATGGGTTATAAAAAGCTGGGGCTTGCCTTTTGCGGCGGCTTGAAACAGGAAGCAAAAATTTTATCGAAATATTGACGGCCCAGGGATTTAGCATGGCTTCAGTGGTGTATAAAGTCGGTAGAACGCCGAAAGAGTTTCTGGATCTGACTGAAGCACAAAAATGCAACCCCGGAAGTTTTGAGCCCATGTGCAGCCCCATCACACAGGCAAAGGTTTTAAATAGTATGAACACGGAGTTCAATATCATTTTCGGACTGTGAGTCGGCCATGATTCCTTGGTCATGCGTTATGCCGATGCCCTGTGTACGGTGCTGGTTGCCAAGGACCGGGTAACCGGCCACAATCCCCTGGCAGCCATTCAATTATATCAATCCTATTACAAGAAGCTGAAGGATGAAAAATTTGATAAAGGCGGCAGCGTGACCGTTTCGTCACAAGGAAGCCAATAACAAAGGAGGTTGTATGAGCGAAACAGGGACGATCGTTGATGAATGGAAAGCCGTAAAAGCACCGTCCCCGCCGGAATTAAAAGCGGTTACTGTTGATCCACAAACAACAGCGCTGGTGGTGATGGATATCCAAAAACAGAACTGCACCCTTGAAAAAAGACCCCGCGGCGTGACGTCCGTTCCCAAAACCGAAATGTTTCATATGACAGATGTCTGGAGAAAAAAATGAACCAGAAAAAACCGCAACTGCCGATGCCGGAGCCCATCACAGTGGATGTCAACAAAACCGCCGTACTGGTACTGGACGGCAGCATGCGCTGGGGCAACCCGGAGCTGCCGTGCAACCGGCTCATACCGGCCGTACCGAAATTTTTAGACCGGGCCCGGGAGGTGGGCCTGCCGATCATTTATACGGTTTCATTCCGAAATAAAGGCACACCGGAAGGAAAGGTATATACCGGTTTAAACCGGCGGCCGAACGAACCCGTCATCTATCCGGATGGGTTTGACAAGTTCACCGGCGGTGAATTACAGTCATATTTAAATCTCTTTAGCATCGATACGCTCATTATTACCGGGTATCGCTCCAACATCTCGGTATTGAATACCGCCACGAAAGCCACCCGGGAGTTAAATTACACCGCCGTTATACCCATAGACGGAATGACGGCCAAGACAGATTATGAACAGGCGTATACCCTGTTTCACTTTACGGTCCTGCCGGCCCAGGCGGCGGACCGGTTTCGATTTACCCTGCTGGATATGATTCATTTTACTGGAGATAAAATATGAGCGCCGAAAAAATTTTAGAAAGCCAGGAATGGCGGAAATGTATTGAATTTCACGGCCATACCTGTCCGGGAATTGCCCTTGGTTTTCGGGCGGCCAAAGCCGGGATAGAAGTTCTCAGAGAGAACAAAGCCTTGGACGAAGAACTGGTAACGGTTGTGGAAACAGACGCCTGCGATGCGGATGCCGTCCAGGTGTTGACCGGATGTACGTTCGGCAAGGGTAATTTTATCTATAAGGAGTACGGCAAGCATGCCTTTACGTTTTTCAGCCGTAATTCCCAAAAAGGATTTCGGGTGGTATTAAAGCCCGGCGCTTTTGAGCCGGATGAAAAGCATCGGGAGCTGATACAACGGATCAGACAAGGCACTGCCGACAAGAAAGATCAGGCTGAATATGATAAACTCCATTTTCAGCGGACCTGCGATGTTTTAAATAAGCCGATTGATCAACTTTTCAATATCAACGCAGTGGACGTGCCGATTCCGGAGAAGGCCAGAATCGTGTCGTCCAAAGTATGCGATCAATGCGGAGAACCGGCCATGGCGACCCGGATGACCGAAACCGACGGCAAATGGATTTGCCGTGGATGTCTTCAAATGCAAACATGAGATTACGGAATTTAACCCTGCAGCTGCGTAAAAGAGAGGAGACGGTTTTCATGGAGAAGAAAGCTTTTCAGGATCACTACCCGGACGACTACAGCCACTGCTACGGCTGCGGTCATTTAAACATCCGCGGGCACCAAATCAAAAGCTACTGGGACGGCGAAGAGACCGTCGCCGGCTTTACGCCGCAGCCTTATCATACGGCCATGCCCGGTTTTGTCTATGGCGGGTTGATCGCGTCGTTGATCGACTGCCACAGCACCGGCAGTGCGGCGGCGGCAGGGTATCGCGCCGAAGGCCGCGAAATGGGCACCGAGCCGCCGCTGCGGTATGTGACGGCCTCTTTGAAAGTGGATTACCTGCGGCCGACGCCGATGGGTGTCCCCTTGGAACTGCGGGGCCGGATAAAGGAGATCAAGGGGCGCAAGGTGGTTGTGGAGACCACCCTGTCGGCAAAGGGCGAAGTATGCGCCCGGGGCGAAGTGGTGGCGGTGCAGCTGCCTGAGAAAATGATGTCGAGAGGGGTATGAATGCCAGGCCCTCATTTAATGATGACCATGCCTTAAAACAGGTCATTATCATTGCCACACACATGCCTATATGATCTTTCCGGTCAGGTATAGCGGTTGTAGAAAAAACGTTCCGTTATCCCAACGTTTTTTCTACAACCGCTTATACTGCAATTCATTGTTTCGGAACTTTATTATGGAAAGCGGTATAAAATTATTAATACTTGATTTCTTGTTGCAACCATATTAATGTCCATCGTAAAAAACTCGCTTGTGTTTTGCGATGGTGATTAAAATAATGGATGAATATTATACCCGTTACCTTGAACCGTCGATCCGTGAGGATCTTCAACGTAAAATGGTCTTTGTCGGCGGTCCGAGGCAGACCGGCAAAACAACCCTTGCCAAACGCCTGTGTGGTCAGGCGGGTTCTGATCTTCTCACCCATTATTTGAACTGGGATGCGGCTGAAGATCGTGAAAACATCATCAAAGAAACATTTCCAACCAAGCCGGGGGTTCTGGTTCTGGATGAAATCCATAAGTATTCCCGTTGGCGGCAAATCGTCAAAGGCTTGTTCGACAAGAGAGGCGATGCGCTTCAAATACTGGTGACCGGCAGTGCCCGCTTGGACTTATACCGGCGGGGGGGCGATTCTCTTCAGGGACGCTATCATTTCTATCGTTTGTTGCCCCTGACCGTCGCAGAACTCAAGTCGCATACGGGCGATACGGTAAAAGATCTATTGATCTTTGGCAGCTTTCCTGAACCGTTCTTGATGCACTCCGAAACCCAGAGTCTTCGCTGGAGCAGAGAATACCGGTCGAGAGTCATTCGCGGGGATCTGGCCGAGCTGGAAAATGTTCAGGATTTGGGAATTATTGAAAAAATGGTGATACGTCTGCCGGATCTGGTAGGTTCTCCCCTTTCTTTAAACGCATTGAGAGAAGATTTACAAGTATCGCATCAGTCGATCTCGCGCTGGATCGAAATGCTTGAAAACTTATATATGGTATTCAGAATTTACCCTTTTGGCGCGCCTAAAATCAGAGCCGTAAAAAAAGAAGCCAAACATTATCATTTCGATTGGACCGTTATTCCGGATATGGGATTTCGATTTGAGAATCTGGTTGCCTGCCATTTGCTGAAATGGTGTTTCTTTCTTCAGGACACCCAGGGTCGTGATATCGAACTTCGCTATTTCAGGGATGTTGATAAAAGAGAAGTTGATTTTGTCATTATCGAAAATCGGAAGCCAACCCTCTTTGCTGAATGTAAAACTTCAGAAAAAGAGGCCAGCCGTTCATTGTTGTACCTCAAAAAGAGGTTCCCTGACGTTGATGCCGTCCAGGTTCTTCTTGAAAGAGATCTTGACCTTATGACCAAAGACGGAATCAGAATTTGTTCTGCTCACCATTTTTTAAAAGAACTGATTTAAACCTGTTTCTGGTTCCAATGGGATTGAAAACTGATTAATCGCGCGAACATTCCGGTAAATGTGAGTGTGAATGAAATTAGAAGGCGCAAAACGGTTTTTTAAGTACATTGCCGGCAAAGGCGAGGTTTGCGCCCGGGGCGAAGTGGTGGCGGTGCAGCTGACGGTAAAGATGATGTCGGCATTGATGCATAAAGGAGAATAGATGGACAGCAATAGCGTGCGATTCGACAATCGGGTGGCAGTGATTACCGGGGCCGGTGGGGGGCTTGGACGGGTCTATGCGTTGGATCTGGCCGGGCGCGGCGCCAAAGTGGTTGTAAACGATCTGGGCGGTTCCCGGGACGGTTCGGGTCAGGGCGCGGTGACGGCCGCCGACAGGGTGGTTGACGAAATCAGGGCCCTGGGCGGTGAAGCGGTTGCCAATTATGACACCGTAACCACACCGGACGGGGGCGATGGCATTGTCCAAACAGCGCTGGAAGCTTTTGGAAGAATTGACATCCTGATCAATAATGCCGGAATTTTGCGCGACAGAAGTTTTTTGAAGATGGAACCGGAAAACTGGCAGGCGGTCCTGGCGGTTCATCTGGACGGCGCCTTTTTTGTCACCCGGCCGGCCTTCAGGGAAATGAAGTTAAACGGGTATGGCCGCATCATTATGACGACATCGGCTGCAGGTCTTTACGGCAATTTCGGCCAGGCCAACTATTCCGCAGCCAAGATGGCCCTGGTGGGTCTTATGAATACCCTCAGGCTTGAAGGTCAGAAATATAATATCACCGTCAACACGGTGGCCCCTGCGGCGGGCACCCGCATGACGGAAGATATTCTGCCGCCGGACGTCTTTAAAAAAATGAAACCGGAGCTGGTGGCGCCCCTGGTGCTCTATCTTTGCAGCGAGGCGTGCCATGAGACCGGTGCGATTTTTAACGCCGGAATGGGGGGATTCAACCGGGCCGCCGTTCTGACCGGCCCCGGCATTCAACTGGGGGATCCTGAAAACCATCCTACTGTAGAACAGATTCAGGAAAATTGGGAACAGATCAATAGCCTGGAAGGGGCCAAGCCCATCAACGATGCAACCACGGCGATTTTTTCACTGGTTTCGCCGCCCGATCAAGGCTAAGAAAAAAACAAACGCGAAAGGTACGCCTTGGCGCGTCTTAGATGCTGATTACTTTATCAGCTAATTGCATAGAGGTAACGATATCCAACATATTGGTGGTATCACCAACTTGTTTTCGCTCCAACAAATTAAAATGATTGAGGCATGTGCCGCAGACAAGGATGCTGAGCCCCGCAGCTTCATATTCCTTTAAGACAGTTAAAGCCTCGTTTCCGTCGATGGTCAATTTAACCCCATTGTTGACAAATACAAGTCGCCATAAGTCGGGTCCCATCTCTTTGAGGGTTTTAACAAAACTTAGCAAAAGCTTTTTCCCCAATTCATCATCTCCGAAACCCATGCGATCTGTGGCCACCATTACCATGATTTTTCCCAAACCGGTTTCCGCTTTTTGGCCGGGTGTGCTTTCGGGCATTTTATCCGTATCACAGGTGCCAATGACCTCATAATCGGTCCCTCGCAAAGATACAGAAGCCTTAAATCCCTTGGATTCTAAAAATCGGATGACATTTTGTTTGGCAGCCTCATTGTCAACTACGACCATGACCGAATCCAAATCTTCTTGCTCCAAAGTCGCTTTTATTTGAAGAACCGGCGCCGGGCAGGCAAGACCGCGGGCATCAAGTTTTTTCATTTTTTACCTCCTGAAAAACTACCGTCTGTTTTTTTAAACCACGACTATCTTTCCTTTTGGTTCAGAGACGACTTCTCCAATTATGGTTGCACGATCAATCCCATTGTTTTTTAAATCGTTGACCAGGGCATCAGCGCAAACAGCGTCTATACAAATCAGCAACCCCCCGGACGTTTGCGTATCAAAAAGAATATCTTGTGAGGTTCGATCAACAGTTGATGAAATGTCCACCATCGTTTCTCGATATTTTCGATTTTTATAAGCGCCGGCGGGAATAAGTCCCATCTGAGCATATTCATCAGTCCCCGGTATTATCGGCATCTTATGACTATCAATCTTAATTCCAAGTAATGAGCCTGCGAGCATCTCGGCCATATGTCCCAGCAGGCCAAAGCCGGTGATATCCGTACAGGCATGCACCGGATATTTTTGCATTACTTGGGCGCTTTTTTGGTTGAGTGTCGCCATAATCCTGGTTACGGTTTCCGTTATATCGGGAGAAGCAATTCCTGCCTTGATTGCGGTGTTAATGATTCCCGTGCCAAGCGGCTTGGTCAAAATGAGTTTGTCGCCGAGTATAAGGTTATTTTTCCTGATAATCTTATCGGGATGAATAAACCCGGTGACGGACAATCCGTATTTGAGTTCGTTATCTTCGATGCTGTGGCCGCCCAGCAAGACAACTTGGGCCTCCCGCATCTTGTCTATGCCCCCCTTAATAATTTGGCGCAGAATCGATATGTCCATTTTATCCGCTGGAAAGGCCACCAGATTCATTGCAGTTTTCGGAATTCCGCCCATGGCATAAATATCGCTCAGTGCGTTGGCGGCAGCAATTTGTCCGAACCAATAGGGTTCATCAACAATCGGCGTAAAAAAATCAACGGTTTGAACGATGGCGAGCGCATCATTTATTTTGTATACACCGGCATCATCGATGCTGTCCAATCCCACGATGACATTTGCATCCGTAGGAAATTCCATTCCACATAGCGCCCGGTCCAGGTCCCCTGGAGCAAGTTTAGATGCTCACCCGGAACCTTTCACGGTTGTTGTAAGGCGAACTGGTTTTTCTTTCATCATGTTTGCACCTTTTTAAAAATCTTTAAATGGAACCGGCTCCTTGCGTTATGATAGAATAAATCCCCCGGCTCAAGTAGTTTGTACTCGTTTTCATTAAAAAATGATATGTTAAAATAAGATCTGTGTCAAAACGAAAAAGCCAATATAATCAATGAAACCATAGATATATTCAATATGTTTTCCGGTGAAAATTTTATAGCAAGTCACGTTTGCAATTTAGGCAATCATTTTGCGCTGATGGGTGAATGGTAAAGATTAGATTCAGGCGAATTGGTGGTAATCTTTCCGCTGTTTAGAAACACAGTCTGCTGGGCCAGGGCGGCCGCCTGGGTCCGGTCGTGGGTTGTAAATAAAATGGTAATTTTTTTCTGTTCATTGATCTGTTTGAGAATACGGAGGATGATGGCCTGATTCTCCTCGTCGACATTTGCGGTAGGTTCGTCACATAATAAAACTTTGGGTGAAACGGCAAAGGCGCGCGCCAGCGCCACCCGCTGGGTTTCCCCTCCTGACAGGCGGTGGGCCAGGGCCTGGGCAAAGTCCAGCATGCCGACCATTTCCAGCGATGCGGTGATCATGCGCTCCCGCTCGCTTTTGGCGATCTGCCTGACCTTTAATCCGAATTCCAGATTTTTATAAACGGTGGTGGTGAAAAGAATCGGATGCTGATCCACGATCACGACCTCTTTGCGAAGCGCCTGCAGGGCAGGTTCTGTGAACTGAACCGAGCGAGAACAAAACTGAACACTGCCGCCTGTGGGCGGGTCCAGAAAACCGAGAATGTTCAGCAAGGTGGTTTTGCCGGCGCCGTTGGGACCCATCAGGGCGTAGATCTTTCCCGGGTCGATTTCCAAAAAGGGAATATCGAGAACCGTCCGGTTGCGGTATGTTTTTGTCAGCTGCGAGAGACGATACAAGGTCACCGGTCGTATCTCCCCTGAAAGAAGTTAAATAGTAGATTTAAACCGAAACTGATGCTGAGCAAAATAATTCCCAGCGCCACCGCCAGGACAAACTGGCCTTTGTCATATTCCAGGGCCATGGCGGTGGTCATGGTGCGGGTAAAGCCCCTGGCGTTGCCCCCCAGCATCATGCTGATGCCCACTTCGGCGATGACCCGGCCGAAGGACGCCACCAGCGCGGCGACAATCCCAAAACGGGCTTCTCTGAAGATAACACCGGCGGTCTGCAGGCGATTGGCGCCCAGGGTCATTGCGGTCTTGCGGTAGCGTTCATCGATCCGGCTGATGGCGGCGATGGTAAAAGTCGCCACAATCGGCAGGACCAGGATAACCTGACCGATTACCATGGCCTTTTGGGTGTAGAGCAGGTCCAGGGCGCCGAAGATGCCCCTTCTGGAGATAAAGGCGTAAACAAAAAGCCCGATGACAACGGTGGGGAGCGCCAGCAGGGTGTTCAGCAGGGTGATGATCAGCCGTTTTCCCGGAAATGTTTCAAATGCCACGAAAAATCCCAGGGGAACTCCCAGCACCCCTGCAAACAGCGTGGAGGCGGCGCTGACCTTGAGGGAAACCGCAACAATGTTCATCATTTCCGCATCCAGCGAAAGGATCAGGTTGATTGCGGAAAGAATGCTGTCAATTATAAGATTCATCGTTACTTTACCGCGTCCGGAAAAAACAACTGTTTTCCCAGCATCTTGTAGTTTGCGATTACAGATTGACCTCTTGGGGACACGAGCCATTGGGCAAACTGTTCGGCCAGATCAGATTTGACATGGGGATATTTGGCCGGGCTTACCGGAATAACGCCATAGGGGTTGGCCAGATCATCGCCGCCTTCGCACAGGATTTCAAGATCGAGCTTGGCGCCCTTGCCGTATTTATAGCTGATGTACGTGCCCCGGTCGGTCAGGGTGTAGGCCTGCTTTTCATCGGCAAATGTAATGGTCTTGCCCATCCCCTGCCCGATGGAAAGATACCATTTTTCGGACCCTTGGGGGACGATGAAGCTGATGGTTCTTTTGTTGCCGCCGCTGACCACTTCAACACGCTGGGTGGCGGCGGCAACGCCGCTGGATTTCCACAGCGCCTGTTCCTTGCCGTGGGTGCCGCTGTCGTCCCCGCGGGAGATAAACAGCGCATTGGCAGCGGCGATTTTTTTCAATGCCGCGGCAGCATCCTTGAGCTCCTTAACGCCGGCCGGATCTTTGGGGGAACCGATGATGACAAAATCATTGTGCATGACGCCATAGCGTTTGGTGCCGTAACCGTCAGCCAAAAACTTATCCTCTCTTTCGCGGTCATGAACGAATATGACGTCCACATTGCCGTCCATGCCGTCGCGGATGGCGGCACCGGTGCCTTTGGCAAAGACTTTCACCTGAATGCCGGTATCCTTTTCCAGCGCAGGCAAAAGGACATCCAGCAAGCCTGAAGCCTGGGTGCTGGTGGTCGTCGACATTTTAAGGATTTTATCCTGGGCGGTGGCTGCGGCCGGCAGCGTCAAGAGAACCAACAGGGCCAACCATAAACATAAAGAACGCGGTTTCATGATCTTTCTCCTTTTCCTGATGTGCAGTTTAAAGTTTTATCGGCTATCGGGATTATTTTTTTCACTGTTTTTGGGATAAACCATCTTTCCGGAAAACTCGACATCATAACCGGAGTAGTGGGATGCAATTTCCCGAAATGTTTTTTCAACCAGCAGGCCGAGAAACAGCTGGACGCCTTTATCAAAGAATCTGTCCTTGGAAACCAGCAGGTCGAACCTTTCCCAGCGCAGGGGGATAAAATCAAGATCGAGCAGGCCGGCCACAGCGCGGATTCCCGGCCCGGCATCGGCGCGGCCGGATAAAATCTCAAGGCCGAGATCCAGGTGGCGGTTGACTTCATGGTGGTAGCCTTTAATCGTGCTGCCCTCCACCCCGGCCTTGCCCAGTTCCCGGTCCAGCAGCAGCCGGGTGCCGGTGCCCAGGGGGCGGTTTACAATCTGAAGCCCCGCTCTGCCCAGATCGGCGATGCCGGTTATCTTTTTGGGGTTTCCCCTTTGCACCAGGACGCCCTGCTCCCGCCGGCAAAAGTTGACAATGGCGGGCAGAGCTCCCAGTTCTTTGGTGGCAAAGTCAAAGTTGTATTCGGCCTCATCCTCCTGGAGCAGATGGCTGGCGGCCATGTGGCAGCGGTTTTGACGCAGGGCCCGGAGGCCACCCATGCTGCCCAGGTTGCCGAAGACGGCAATTTGATCGGGGTAAAGAGAATTAAAAAGTGAAATCGACCGGTCCAGCAGGGGGTCGTTGCTGCCGGTGATGATCAGAATCCCTTCGTAAGGCGGCAGGTGGGTTGCCTGCTGCGGATAATTGCTGGTGTGCATTTCGATCCACTGTTCCACCAGATGACGCGGAAACAGCCACTTGCCGGTTACCTTGGTTGCCGGCAACCCTTTTTCAGCCACCAGGGTGTAAACCATTTTTTCATTGACCTCTAAAAATTGTGCGACTTCCTTTGTCGTCAGCAGGTTTTTCATTTGATGCTCCCGGCGGTTAATCCCGTGCATGATCCGGTTGACGTTTCCGGACGGACAATGGGTGCATCCGTCCGGGTCAATATCCGGTTAAAATTCCCGGAAATCATACTTTTTAAGTTATTATCAGTCAATATAATTTTAATCTTGTATATTATATTTTCTACAAATTACTTATAATTACCATAAATAACATCATAAAATAAATTAACCTGAATGACAGAATTTCTGGATGTCCGCCTGCGCGGGCATGACGCAGTGGTGACCTTCTGTTCTCATCCCCAACGGCCTGATTTTAAATTATTTTGGATAGTATGGATGCTTACTGTAAGTCTTTAACTTGACAGCTAATCACAATCTCTACTATATAACCTCTTTACGAAAGCTGAATTTTACAAAGGAGTATAATATGGCTATTAATTCAATTGATTATTCCAAAGCGGCGGTGGAAAGAGGATATACCGACCGGCTGCTGAGAGTTGACCTCGGCAGCCGCAGCATCGTTGTTGAAAAGATTTCGGACCAAACGCGAAGCATGTTTGTCGGCGGCCGGGGTTATTGTCTGAAACTTGTCTATGACGGCACCCATAGCGATACGACTTATGACAGCCCGGAAAACGTACTGGCCCTTGCCGGCGGACCGTTTTGCGGGGAAAGCGGATTTGCCGGCACCGGCAAATTTATCGTGGGGTCGATTTCCCCCCTGACCCGGACATTTTGCGATTCCAATGTCGGCGGCTATTTTTTCCCGCTGGTAAAACAGGCAGGCTTTGACGCCATCGCCATTACCGGAAAATCAGCCGCAGACGTCATGGTTGTCATTGACGGCGACAGGGGCAAGATAGAGATCGTCGATGCGCCCCAAACGGAATTTTCTTTGCTTGAAGCTGAAAAGGTGATCGATCAATACAAAGGCGAGGGAAATCCTGTTGGGGTGGCTTTTGTGTGTGCGGGTCGGGGCGCCGGACAAACGCATTTCGGCTGTGTCAACAGTATTTACTACGATGTCAGACGAAAACGCTGCCGGGCCAAGCAAGCCGGCCGCGGCGGTCTGGGTACGGTCATGCGCACCAAGGGACTCAGGGGCATCGTTGTGAAATGTGATATCTCTGCCGGCATTTCCAACCATCCAGCCGACCGTGAGCAGTTGCGGGACGCCGGCAAAAACATCCGCAGCGTCATCCGCGAGGTGGACCCGAATTCCATGAGCCTGGGCACCCAGGGGACGACCTCTCTGATAGACATGATGAATCCGCATCATCTGCTGCCGATAAATAACTATCAATATGGCTCAGATGAACGCGCCAAGGATGTGTCCGGCAAGATATTTGAAAACAGCGTTTTTGAACAGCGAAAACCCGATGGCTGTTTTGCGGGCTGCAACCTGGCCTGTACCAAGGGATGCGAGGAATATACCCTCAAGTCCGGACCCCACGCCGGCAAGACCGTTGCGGTGGATGGACCGGAGTACGAAACAGCGGCGGCGGTTACCAACTTGGGTGTTTTTGATATCGACGGCATGCTCGAGTATGCCTGGTACTGTGACGAGTACGGTCTCGATACCATCAGCGCCGGCGTGGTGATGTCGTTCCTGTTTGAAGCCTATGAGCGCAACATCCTGACGCCTGAAGACACCGATGGGCTCAAGCTGGAATGGGGCCGTGCGGATACGGTTTTAGAACTGCTGCATCGCATGGCTTCCGGTGAAAAGGGCCTGGCCAGGGAGGCCGGCAAAGGCGTGCGCCACATGAAGCATTATATTGCGAACCTTGTGGCATCACGCAACGGTCAACTTTCGGGGGAGATCATGGCCGAGCTGGAACTTTTTGCCATGGAGAGTAAAGGCCTGGAATTTTCGATGTACATTACCAAGGAATCGCTGGCCCAGCAGGGCGGCTATGGTTTTGCCCTGAAAGGGCCGCAGCACGACGAAGCCTGGCTCATCGCCCTGGATCAGATCAAAAAAGAGCTGCCCACCTTTGAAAAAAAGGCGTCGGCATTAAGATGGTTTCCGCTGTTTCGCACCTGGTTTAACATTGTCGGCCTCTGCAAGCTGCCATGGATTGATGTGCGTCACCCCGAGGCAAAAAACACGGAGGATCCTGCCAAAAATCTTCCGACGATCGCGTATTATCTCGGTTTGGTAAACGGCACCCTGGGGACCCAAAAAACACTGGACGATCTCCTGGCGGAGTCGGAGCGAAGCTACCTTCTGCATAAGCTGATTAATCTGCGCCAGGGATTCGGGACCCGCGAACATGATGTGATTCCCCTGCGGGCCAAAGCACCGGTTTATATGAACGAATTCCTTTCACGCAAAGCGTATTATCAGCAATATCTCGCTGATGTGGCCGGTATTCAGGTGAACGGCATGGGGGATGAAGAGATGCTGACCGCTTTACAAAAATATCGAAACAGCCAATATGACAAATTAACCGATGTGGTTTATCAGGAAAAGGGGTACGATCCCAACGGCATTCCCCGGGATGAAACCCTGGTCCGTCTGGGATTTAACAAGGACGAGTATTTCAGCATCGTTCAGGCAGCGCGGGAACGCATACCAAATATATAAACAAACGATAGATGGTTAAAAAATGCCCTGTTCCGCCAAATGGCGTGACAGGGCATTTTTTGGGTAATAGAAGACAGCAGGTCCGAACAGGATCTTTAACCGATTTGTTTTTGGGTTATTCCGTGAAGCCGTAATAAAACATTTCGTATTCGGTCTTTCCACCCAGCAGCGAATCGATTTTTTCCTGAACACCCTGCCTTTCCTTGCTTAACAACCACTTGCCCCAGTCATCTGAGGATTGCCAGGTACTGATAACCAGAAAGGTGTCGGGCTGGTCCAGGCTTTTTAAGGTTTCACCGGAAATATACCCCGGCTGATTGTTTGCCAGGCTTCGCATTTGCCTGACAAGGGGGATCATTTCTCTGGCTTTGTCCAGGGGGACTGTCCGTTTAATCAGGATTTTTACTGCCATCGTCTCCTCCTTTGTTAAATGCGTTTAGGGGAAGGGCTGTGCCGTAAACTTTGTTGGGTTACACCATCAAGGTGTAAAAAGGATATCATAAAAAAGGAAAATTTAAAACACCCCGTTAGGGGAAATTCAACGGGGTGCCGATTTAGGTGTGAGATTGGCCGGTTCTGGGGAACGGTTTGTTTTTGCCGCCCAACAAAAGAAGGGGTCCCCAGGGAATGAACACCCTGCGCCGGGGTTTATTTGTGGATACGTTCAGCTTTCCATTCCAGACTTTCCGGGGCCATGGTTCCGCCTAACCGGACCGTTCCTTCAATGATGTTTCCCTTTACGCGGCCCTGGTAATCCTGCTGAACGATACGGTCATCCGCCTCGCTGATCAACGAAAATCGAATCTGATCACCCTTCAGGGACGGGTTAAAAATACGCCAGAGAATATCCTGATTCAGTGCTGCCCCTTCGATATCCTGGAAATGCTGATTCACTTCCAGAACGAAACGCTGGTCGCTGCTGAGGATGGGGATTTGCCATTGCCACCGGCCGCCCACCTCGGCAGGTATGATCCACAGGTAAAGGTATCGTTCCTCCCCGCTTTCATCTTTTAGCGTCCGGATGCTATCCGGGCGCTAGGCTTCCATGTGAAAATCCTGTGAAATCACGCGTACGCCGGGATTGAGTTCGCCCAACAGTTTGGGCCGCAGTTTTAAATTGACTTCCGGCAGTAAATACATCGTCACCACATCGGCCCTGTTGATATCGGTTAAAAAGATGTCTTTTACGTAGAAGTCGATCCGATCTGAAACGCCGGCCTGCTTGGCATACTGTCGGCTCAAATCCACCAGCTTGTCGTTCAGATCAACCCCAAACCCCCGGGCGCCGTGATTTTTGGCAGCTAAAATATTTATACGACCGTCACCGGAGCCGAGGTCGATCAGGAATTCGTCCGGCTTGACGGCTGCCAGGTCAAGCATGGCCCTGACGACGGCCTGATGAGTGACCACGTAGGGAACATCGAGCTTGCGGCTGCCCTTGGCAAATTCAGCCCCTGATGACCGTGTAAATTTGGGTTCAATATCTTGGCCCGAAGTTGCGCAAGAGCAAATGGCGGTCAGTAACCCGAAACAGGAGGCAATCGCTGCGGCCAAACGTAATTTTTGGGTAAACCGGCGGGGGGATATGATGACCATAACTGTTCTCCTCATCAGATTGATATGCGATACAATTGCTGTTATCTATTATTTTTGGATGATTGATTTGCGCGCCGGATAGGAGTTGATGTTTTTGTCGACGGGGCGATCCGGGTCCATATCAGCTTCAGGTACGTGGGCAGATTGATGATGATGGGAAACATGCCCAGGGGTGCCTAGCAGAGGCGATGCCAGGCAGAATCGATCATGCGAAAAATATCCACGGCAAGGCTGAGCAGGCCCATGGCCAGGGATGTTCGCTGGGCAATCAAAGACGGGAGTTCAGCCAGGGAATGGATGCCTTTCAAAAGGCTGAAGCCTTCCCCCAGCAAAAAATACCCCATGGCACTGGGGATCCCGCAAAAGAGGGCATTATAGAGCGTCAACCGGTAGGCGTTGCCGTCCATATTGTTAAGCTTTGCAAAAGTCTGCTGATCGCTGCGGGTCAGGGAGCCCCCGATGTAATAGGTATAAAAAGCCATCATAAAACCGCTCAATGCACGGATGAGCAGCAGGCGATTATGTCGAATCTGTTGCTGCCAAAAACCGGACAAACCATGCGACTGTTTTTCCGGTTCGCCGTTGTCTATGAGCATCCAGCGGGCCAGTTTTAAAATCTGCCGGCCGACGATGCCGCTGCGCGAAATAAGGTAATCGACGGATTTTTCAGTTGAATTCATTTTTTCGGGTCGGGTTGTGCGATGATCGGATTGAAAAGTTTTTATCTAAAACCCTTCGTCTGTTCTACAAAAATTAATAATAATGTGCCTACCAAAGGACGCAATGTCAACATGTGCTGTTTAAAGTTTATTCGCCTTCGCCTGAATACCCTGCTGCTTGCAGCAGGGATGAAAGGCGAGGTGAACCGCACCGAAGCTCAACTGAGCGTAGGCGGGTTAAAGCTACGGCGCAATTGCGCTTTGATACCCCGCAGCTGGCTGCGGGGAGCTTCATTTGATTTAAATGAAAAATACTTCAATAGCAATAAAAACAAATCGCTTTACAGACAACACCCTTTAAATGGTTGATTGTCATCAAAAACGCCTTATGGTATTTGTATTAAATCGATTTCAGCTGGAAATGATGGTTTTAACCGTGAAACTGTTCACCCCAGGGAGGTAAGTTGAATGAATCCCGCCCGGCGACAGCCGAAACCGAACCAATCAAAAAGCATTGTAAAAGCGGTGGGGCTGGTTGTCTTTATTGTTGCAGCCATTTTGCTGGTCCGATTTACGCCGGTAAAGGATTATCTCACGGCTGATGCCCTGGGCCTTTTTCTGGAAAAGGTCGGACTGTGGGCGCCGCTTATTTTTATGCTGGTGTATGCCGTGGGGGTGTGCCTTTTTGTGCCGGGGACACTCTTGACCGGGATTGGCGCGGCCATTTTCGGTCCATACCGGGGCTTTGCTTATGTCTGGATCGGCGCCATGGCGGGCGCCAGCGCGGCTTTTTATATCGGGCGAACCCTGGGAAGAGAGTTTGCAGCATCCCTGATCGGGGAAAAACTTCAAAAATATGACGATGCCATCGCGCGCAACGGTTTTGCCGCCGTTTTGTATCTTCGGCTGGTCTATTTTCCCTTTACACCCATGAATTTCGGCATGGGCCTGACCAAAGTCGGTTTCTGGGATTATTTTTTCGGAACGGGCTTCGGGATTATCGTCGGCACCTTTATTTTTACATTTTTTATCGGAACCGTTGCGGACGTCTGGGCTTCGGGGGACTGGGGCCGGCTGGTGTCTTTTAAGGTTTTCTTTTCGATAGCGCTCTTTATATTCTCCTTTTTTATTCCGAAAATAATCAAAAAAATTAAGGGTGACACAACGGTCGGCCCGGGCAGATAAAGACTCTAATTTCCATTTACAAACCCGGATTATTATCTTAGATTATCAGGTAGATTTCACGCATTGTAGGGTCACGGCACGCATTAAGGGAAAAAATATCAGTCAGAATTTTTTAGACGCATTTCGATTAGAGACCATTTACACTGGGAGGATAGGTGGCTTTACTCAAAAATGATCTGTTTTTAAGAGCGTGCAGGCGGCTTCCGGTTGAACGCACCCCCATATGGGTCATGCGTCAGGCCGGCCGGTATCTGCCGGAGTATCGTGCGATCCGCCAGCAGGCTGATTTTATGACCATGTGCAAAACACCGGAACTGGCCGCCGAGGTTACCATTCAGCCGGTGGAACTCATCGGTGTGGATGCCGCCATTATCTTTTCCGATATCCTGGTGATCCCCGAAGCGATGGGCATGCACCTGGAGATGCACGAAGGTACGGGGCCGGTATTTCCGCATCCGATTCGAAACGAAGATGATATCGGACGGATCAGAATCATTGATCCCTCGGTTGATTTAAAGTACGTTCTCGAAGCGGTGGCACTGGCAAAAAAAGAATTGGCCGGCAGGGTTCCCCTGATCGGTTTCAGCGGCTCCCCCTGGACCCTGCTGACCTACATGGTTGAGGGCCAGGGTTCAAAAAATTTTTCAAAAGTTAAAAATTTTATCTACAACCAACCCCGTGCGGCCCATCGACTGTTGGAAATGATCGCCGATACCGCCGCAGAATATTTGAGCGCCAAAATCGAGGCGGGCGTCAACGCGGTTCAGATTTTCGACACATGGGGAGGGATCCTTTCTCCGGATGATTTTGAAACGTTTTCCTTGAAATATATCAAAAGGATCATCTCTCAGATCAAACGAGGGGATGAGCCGGTCATCGTATTTGCCAAGGGGGTTCATTTCAGGCTGAACAGGCTGGCCGCTTGCGGCGCCGATGTACTGGGCCTTGATTGGACAATGGATATCGGTGAGGTTCGGGAAATGATCGGCCATAAGGTCGCTCTGCAGGGCAACCTTGACCCCACGGTTCTCTACATGCACCAGGAAAATATCGCCCGGCAAGCCTGGAAGGTTTTAGAATCCTACGGCCATCATGACGGCCATGTTTTTAATCTCGGTCACGGGATCCTTCCGGATGTCTCGCCCGACAACCTGAAATTTCTGGTGGATTTCGTTAAAGAGAAAAGCGTTGTTTTCCATGAAAAAAGGGAAAAACCTTGCTGAGCATCGATATCGATTTAATAAAAAAATATGACAAACCGGGGCCGCGGTACACAAGCTACCCCACTGCGCCGCAATTCAGCGACGCATTTACCCATGCGGATTTTTTAAACGAAATCATACAGACAAATCAGGGGGGCGGTCTTGCGGATTTGTCTTTATACTTTCATCTGCCGTTTTGTGACACGCTTTGCTACTTCTGCGGCTGCAATATGATTGTCACCCATAACCGCGATAGGATTCAGCGCTATCTGAAATACTTGAAAAAGGAAATCGATCACATTCAGAGCCTGATCCCAAAGGATCGGAGAACAGTTCAGCAGCACTGGGGGGGCGGCACCCCCACTCATCTGAATCCCGATGAAATTTCGGATTTGATTGCCTACATCCGGCAACGTTTTGAAATAGCGCCGGACGCGGAAGTCAGTTGCGAGATCGACCCGCGCGAACTGACCAAAGACCATCTGGTCTCATTACGGTCCGGCGGCTTTAACCGGGTCAGCATGGGTGTTCAAGACGTTAATGCAAAGGTCCAAAAAGCGGTAAACCGGATCCAGCCGGAAACGCTGACGCGGCGTGTGGTGGACTGGGTCCGGGAGTTGGGGTTTGAAAGTTTAAATGTCGATTTAATATATGGCCTCCCTTTTCAGACGGCGTATAATTTTGAAAAGACCGTTGATACGATCATCGATATTTATCCGGATAGAATTGCATTATTTAATTTCGCTTATGTCCCGTGGATGAAAAAACACCAGAAACTGATTCGTTTGGAAGATCTGCCGACGCCCGAAGAGAAATTAAGCATCCTGAAAATGTCGGTGGAGAAACTGACGGGCGCCGGCTACGTATTCATCGGGATGGATCATTTTGCCAAACCGGGTGATGAACTGGCGGTGGCGCTAAAAGAGAAGAAGCTTTATCGAAATTTTCAAGGGTACAGCACCAACGCAGGCGCCGATCTATATGCCATGGGCATTACCAGCATCAGTCAATTCGGTAACATCTATGCCCAGAATGAAAAGGAAGAAAAGGAATATTTTGCCGCACTGGATAAAGGGATCCTGCCGACGGTCAGGGGCTGCCGGCTCAATCCCGATGATGTGTTGCGGCGTAAAGTGATTACGCGGCTCATGTGCGATTTTGAATTGGACTTTAAGGCCATCGAGGATGAATTTGGCATCGACTTTGAATCTTACTTCAGGTGGGGGCTCGGGAATTTGAAAACAATGGGGGACGATCAGCTCATCAGGATTGAAGGCAGAAAATTGCACGTTACGGACATGGGCCGATTTCTGATCAGAAACATAGCGATGAATTTTGACGGATACCTTGAACGCAAAGAGGACCAGGCGCGCTATTCCAGAACCGTATAACCGAAGGGATTAGATGTCACGCTACGCTGTTGTTTTGCTGAACCTTGGGGGGCCGGATTCACTGGGTGCGGTTGAGCCCTTTTTAAGGAATTTGTTCAGTGACCACGATATTTTCAAGATACCCTTCGGGCAAAAGCTTTTTGCAAAGCTGATCGCAAAGGCGCGTGCTCCCAAGGTCACGGAAAGATACAAAAAAATCGGGGGCAAGTCACCCCTCAACGAGTGGACCGCTGTCCAACGGAAGAAACTTGAGCGCGCGCTTAATAAGGACTCCCGGGACTTCGAAGTTCATGTCGGGATGCGCTACTGGCAACCCGCGATCACAGATGTTGCGGCCGGGCTTTCAGAAACAGGTTTCGAAAAAATTGTTTTACTGCCCCTTTATCCGCATTATTCGATAACGACCACCGGCTCCTCTTTCAGGGAATGGCAACGGTCTTATGGCGGACCTGCCGCCCGGCTGGTCTATGTTGATCATTATTGCGACAATGAAAAATATATTGCGGCGATCAATCAAAGAATAGATGAAACCATTTTACGTTTTCCGGAGCCTGCCAGAGATGATATCCAAATCGTTTTCAGCGCCCACGGCACGCCGCAGCGGCTGGTGGACCAGGGCGATCCATACAGCAGCCAAATCATGAAAACCATCGAAAGGGTCATGCTGAAACGTAATTTTGACCGTCCCCATCACCTCTGTTTTCAAAGCAAGGTCGGACCGCTGCAATGGCTTACGCCGTCAACCCATGAGACCCTGACAGCCCTGGCGGCGGAACATAACAAACAGATATTGGTGGTTCCCGTCAGCTTTGTCAGCGACCATATCGAAACCCTGTTTGAGCTGGAGATCGAATACAGAGACGTTGCCGTCAACGCCGGCATTGAAAACTATGTGGTCATGAAAGGGTTAAACGATTCGGATCTGTTTATCTCGGCGCTGAAAGATATAACGTTGCAGGCCCTAAACCCTGCAGTCACATAAAAACATGACGAATGAATAAAAGCCATATCAAGATCACGATTCTGGGCGCCGGCATATCCGGACTATCAGCGGCATACTGGCTGCAAAGGGACGGCTGGGATATCACTGTGTTAGAATCCGATCATGAACCGGGCGGCTCCATGATGACCCGGCGCGGGGATGGGTTCCTGATCGATTACGGCCCCAACAGCGGACTGGACACAACGCCCCTCATCACCCAAATGGTGACGGAACTGGGCCTGGGCGATGAAATGGTCTACGCCAATGAAATCGGCAACAAACGCTATATTCTGAAAAACGGGCGCCTCCATGCGTTGCCGACAACCCCGCTGGCATTTATTCAGACGGATCTGTTTTCTCTAAAAGCAAAACTGCGGCTCCTGGCCGAACCTTTCATCGGACCGTCGCCGGACGGTTACTACCAGAGCATCTCTCAATTTGTTGAAAGGCGGCTGGGGCGGGAGTTTCTGGATTATGCGGTCAATCCTTTTGTGGCAGGTGTTTTTGCCGGGAATCCGGATGAATTGAGCGTGAAATCGGCGTTTCCGAAATTGTATCGCCTGGAAGAAGTGTACGGCGGGTTGATTAAAGGATTTATAAAAGGCGCCAAGGAAAGAAAAGCGCGGTCCGAAACGTCCAAGCAAAGCGCCCGGATATTTTCCTTTAGAAGCGGCATGCAGGTATTTCCCAAGGCCATTGCGGCCAGACCCGGAATCCGTCTGCAGTATGACTGCCATGTCGAGAAGGTCATGAGGCATCAAGGCAGGTTAACGGTCATATCCAGCCGGAATGGGAAAACCGCGGAAGATGAAACCGACATCATTCTTTCGGCGATTCCTGCCCATAGCGCGGCGACTGTTTTTGCCGAGATGGACCCGCAGCTGTCCGTGCATTTAAAGGATATCTATTATCCGCCGGTCAAGGTTTTATATCTGGGCTATCGTAAGGCGGCCATCCGGCAGCCGTTGGACGGCTTCGGGTTCTTAATTCCGGAAAAAGAAAAGAAAACTTTCCTGGGCGCGATTTGGAGCTCAACCCTATTTCCGGATAGAAGCCGGGATGACCTGGCGGCATTTACGCTGTTTGTCGGCGGCGCCAGATCCCCGGAACTGTTTGAGAACGAACCTGAGTTGTTGAATAAAGCTGTTATGGCTGAGTTTCATGATATCATGGGAATCAAAGAAGATCCGGTATTTATAAAGGAAAAAATGTGGTCGCGGGCGATTCCCCAATATAAAATCGGGTATGTGGAACATGAAAGATACTTTAGAACATTTGAAGGGGATAATCCCGGTATATTTTTAAGCGGAAACTACCGCGGCGGCATTTCAGTGGGGGACTGCATCAAAAATTCTGAAATCACATATTTGAAGGTAAAGGAATATATCCTGAATCTTGCATCATTCAGGCACATAGAAAAGGGTATCGGTTAAAGCGTTCAGCCAAACGAAAGGGGGCAGGATGAAGTCACGGGACTTTGTGAAGCGGATAACGTTAAAATCCAAAAATTACCATTTATACGACATAAAGGCATTGCATAAAAAAGGGATTGCCGATGTGAACCGGCTGCCGTTTACCATTAAAATCCTGGTTGAAAACCTGTTGCGAAAGCTGGACGGCCGGATCGTCAAGGAGGAGGATCTGGTCAACATTGCCCGCTGGCAAAAGACGTACAGCGAACCGGTGGAGATCCCTTTTCATCCGGCCCGGGTGATGATGCACGATTATACCGGCGCCCCGGCGATTGTGGATCTGGCGGCCATGCGGGATGCCGTTAAAGCGCTGGGCGGCGATCCCAAAATCGTCAACCCGCTCATCCCGGTTGAGTTCATCGTGGACCACTCCATTCAGGTCGATCACTTCGGCACCGCCGATGCCTTGGACAAAAATGTGGAAAGAGAATACCAGCGCAACGGCGAACGCTACGCCCTCCTGAAATGGGCCCAGAAAAGTTTTGACAATTTCAAGGTCGTACCCCCCAAAGCGGGCATCTGCCACCAGGTGAATTTAGAATATCTGGGGCGGGTGGTCATCAGCGAGACGGTTAGCCGAAAAACGCTGCTCTATCCGGATACGATGATTTGTACCGATTCCCATACGCCGATGATAAACGGAATCGGCGTCATCGGTGTGGGCGTCGGCGGCATCGAGGCCGAAGCGGTGATGCTGGGGCAGCCCTATTATATGGCGATTCCCGAGGTCATCGGCGTCCGGCTCACGGGCAGTTTAAAAGAGGGGGTCACGGCCACCGATCTGGTCCTGACGGTCACCCATATGCTGCGAAAGCACAAGGTGGTTGAAAAATACGTGGAGTATTTCGGGCCGGGCATCAAAAACCTGACCGTTCCGGACCGGGCCACAGTGGCCAACATGACGCCGGAATACGGCGCCACCCTGGGATTTTTTCCGGTGGATGCCAAAACCATTGAATATCTGAAACTCACCAATCGTGAAAAACAGGCAACCGTTGCGGCCAGGTGTTTAAAAGCCCAGGGGCTTTTCTACAGCGATAAAATCGAGCCTGAATATACGCAGGTGCTGGAACTCGATCTCGGAACGGTCGAGCCTTGCGTGGCCGGCCCCTCCCGGCCCCAGGACCGGATTATTTTGAAAGATTTAAAGGGAAGCTTTGCCAATGTGCTGGGGTGCGAATATGAGCGCGATACCAGTGCGGGGCAGCTTTCCACCTTCATTGACGAGTCCGGCTGCCAGACCGTTCGGGCCAAAACCTGTAAGCCGATCAACCCGCGACTCTATGAAGTCAATATCAGCGGCAATGAAGAAAAGATCGGGGACGGCAGCATCGTCATTGCGGCCATTACCTCCTGCACCAACACGTCGAATCCTCATGTCATGATCGGGGCCGGCCTGATTGCCAAAAATGCCGTTGAAAAAGGGCTGCGGGTGCCCCCCTGCGTAAAAACGTCCCTGGCTCCGGGTTCAAAGGTTGTGATCCGGTACCTGACCGATGCCGGGTTGATGCCGTATCTGGAAGCGCTGGGTTTCCACGTGGCCGGGTTCGGCTGCACCACCTGTATCGGCAACAGCGGTCCCCTGCATCAGGAAATTGAACGGGTCGTTAAGGAGAACGATCTGACGGTGGCGGCCATACTTTCCGGAAACCGTAATTTTGAGGCCCGC
The DNA here is from genome assembly GCA_029211065.1 of Desulfobacterales bacterium. Taxonomy (NCBI): domain Bacteria; kingdom Pseudomonadati; phylum Thermodesulfobacteriota; class Desulfobacteria; order Desulfobacterales; species Desulfobacterales bacterium. Next base: position 13,838 of record JARGFK010000037.1, on the reverse strand, counting down.
ATTCACCAGAGCGTCAAGGCCAATTTCCTGGCATCCCCGATGCTGGTAGTGGCTTTTGCCTTGGCCGGCAGAATCGATGTGGATATGACCACAGAGCCGGTTGCCCTGGATCCCAACGGCAACCCGGTTTGTCTGGCGGAACTCTGGCCCAAATCCGAAGAAATCAAAAAGCTGATCCGAAAGCACGTCCGCCGGGAGTTTTTCAGCCTTGAATACGGACGGATATTTGACGGGGACGCGCTCTGGCACAAGCTGCCGGTCAAAGAGAGCACCACCTTTCACTGGGACCCGGCATCGACCTACATCAAAAAGCCGCCGTTTTTTGACGGCATCCGCCTGGAACCGTCGCCGGCCGCCGACGTCAGCAACGCCCGGGCACTGCTGCTGCTGGGAAATTCGATCACCACGGATCACATCTCCCCGGCCGGAGCGTTTTCCGAAAAGTATCCGGCCGGCCGGCATCTTAAGGAAAAAAAGGTTGCACCGGCAGATTTTAATTCATACGGCTCACGCCGGGGAAATCATGAAGTCATGATGCGGGGCACCTTTGCCAACATCCGGATCAAAAACAAAATGGTGGATCCCAAAGAAGGCGGGTACACCCTTAAGTTTCCCGAAAAAAAAGAGATGTTTGTGTATGAGGCCGCCGTGAAATATGCAAAGGAGGCGGTTCCGCTGGTGGTCCTGGGCGGCCGGGAATACGGCGGCGGTTCTTCCAGGGACTGGGCAGCCAAGGGCCCCAATTTGCTGGGAATAAAGGCGGTTATCGCCGAATCTTTCGAGCGGATTCACCGCAGCAATCTATTGGGCATGGGGCTCCTGCCGCTGCAGTTCAAACCGGGCCAAAGCTGGGAAAAGCTGGGATTGGAGGGATCTGAAACGTTTTTTATCAGCGGGGTCGACAACATGACCCCCCGCAAGAAGCTGCAGGTAAAGGCGGACGGCAGTGAAGTTCAATTCGATGTCATTGCCAGGCTGGACACGGAAGTGGACATCGAATATTTTCTGAACGGCGGGATTCTGCCGTATGTGTTGCGGAAGTTGATGAGGGAGAATAAGACAAGATCAAAATGATTCACCACAGAGGCCCAGAGGGCACAGAGGGGTAAATTCATTTATCAGAACCGGGAGATACCGGTTCTGATAAAACATTCGCCTTATGGCATTAGAAAATTATTCGGCGTCCATGGACAATGATAAAGAAAAACAACTTAATTTAGCGGTCGTCCAGTTCAGCCCTGAGTTCAATCGGAAGCAAAAAAATTTCGACCGCATCGAGCGCCTGACCGAGGGCCTGGACGCGGACATTATTGTTCTGCCGGAGCTCTGCACCACCGGCTATTTCTTTCTTTCCAGAGAAGAAACGGCGAAAGCGGCTGAACCGGCGGATGGCCCCACCGCCCGGTTTTTTCAGGAAATGGCCCAAAGACACAACGCCATTGTTGTGGCCGGGTTTGCTGAATGCGATGGAGACAAACTGTTCAACGCCGCTTTGATTGCCCGACCGCAGGCGCCTGTCCGGGTTTATCGGAAAATACACCTGTTTTATAAGGAAAAATTCTGTTTTGACCCCGGCGACCGGGGGTTCTTTGTCATCGCAGACAACACCCGGGATCTGGGCCTGGGTGCGATGATCTGCTATGATTTTCGCTTTCCGGAAGCGGCCCGCATTTTAACGCTGCAGGGGGCTGATGTGATCGTGTGCCCGTCGAACCTGGTTACGGACACCTGGCATCCGGTGATGGCGGCCCGTGCCGTTGAAAACAAGGTATATATTGCGGTCTCCAACCGGGGCGGCCGGGAAAAAAGAAACGGTGAAGAACTGGTGTTTACCGGAAAATCCGCAATCTTCGGCTACAACGGCCGGGAATTGAAAACGGCCGGACCCGAAGGCGATGAGATTTTAGCGGTCGCCATCAGCCCTGCTCAAACCAGGGACAAGTCCATTAACCCCCTCAATGATCTCATCAAAGACCGGCAGCCCGGGCATTACGGACCGCTGGTGGGAAAATCGGAGTAATCCTGCTCCCCCCTCTGAAAAACTCAGCCCATACTGAGGTATCGACTAATACCGGTTTTGCCGCCCTCTGATTGCATTCAAGTCAATGTTCAGTTCGACTTTCCCTTTAAATTGTTTTAATCATGAAATTTTAAATTTTCGGATCAACGCTTCCAAAACCTTGACATTTTGGTCATAATAGTCATAATAGTCAAAAATGGAGGTTGATAATGGAAAAAAACATATCCGTGGCTGAAGCAAAAGCCACCTTTTCAGAATGCATCCGTTCAGCAGAAGCGGGTTCTGCCGTGCTCATCACCAGGCATGGCAAACCTGTCGCCGCACTTGTTAGCCCCAGTGACCTCGAACACCTTGAGCGTTTGAGAAAAGCAGGGCCAGAGAGTGGGCTTGCCAGTATTGCGGGTGGCTGGGAAAATAGCGAAGAACTGGCTTCAATTTTGAGCGCATCTCCTCGGCAGGGACAGCGAAATATCCCAGACCTGGAACATTGAAAATGGCTTTTCTCTTTGATACCGATGCAATTTCAGAACTCCTGCGCCCACACCCCGCAAGAGCCTATGTGAAATGGATCATGAAAGTTGCTCGTGAAGAGCAATTTACTAGTGCCGTTGTCATAGGCGAATTGTACAAAGGCGCCTACCGCTCCCAAGACCGTGAGCGACACTTAACCAATATAGAACAACGGGTTCTCCCCGCTGTCACCGTTTTACCTTACGACATAAGCATTGCGAAAGTTTTTGGCAAAATCCGAGCGCATCTTGAAGAGATTGGAACAATCCTTCCCGATGCGGATATTCAGATTGCTGCCACAGCCATAGGCCATAATTTGGAGCTTATAACCGGAAACCTTCGTCATTTTAGTAGGATTACCGACCTGAAGCTCAATAATATCCTCACAAATTCACGAAATTAATGATTTCTGGTCTCTTTTCCCAGTCGGGTAGAAATACAGCGCGCGCAATCTTAGGCAGAGAGTTTTCGATGTCTTTTTAAGCACTTCAGTAAAAAGCTGATAGTCCTGCGGACTGGTGAATATTTCCTACCGTTGACCCCGGTTCATTACATGGTACCATGCCCCCGGATATGCTATTCGTAATGGCCTGGACATAATATCCTTTTTTATAGCCGCTAATTATTTCATTATCGTTTGTCTTACTTCTTCGCTAACTTGTTGAGGTCAGTCCCTAACTCTCTGTTTATGAACTGGATCATCTTCGAATTTTTGGATATGGAAACTAATGCTCCCCTGAGGTTGAACCCTTTTCCTGAAGCCTTGACAGCGGCATCCCTGTCTAATGTTTTAATCCATTTAATCTTTGCCATGTATTGGCAATTGTTCAGATTGTTTTTGTTGCCGTCATATTTTCCGAGCGTGTTAATGTTGAGGATGGGTTTTTCCTTTACCTTGAAATCTATTGCGGGAACGGCCTTGGCCTTAACTCTTCCTATTCCTACGAAACCTTTTCCTGTAAGATACACGACTAGAATGTCACCCACATTTAAGCTTTTAATTAAATCTATCCATTTATTGCCCCCGCCAGCGCAGAGGAATCCGTATTTTATGCAATCCTCCCATTTGCGACCTATTTTGCTTTTAAGCTTTTGCTCACCTACATTGGCACGGTAAATTTCATTGTTGAAATCAAAGCCTGGCATATCGATGTGAAGCGTGTCCTTACGCCTAAATTTTTTGGACATATTCCCTGACGCAATATTGTCTGTAAATCGGCCTAGTTTCCAGAGCAGTGTGGTTTCTATCAAGTGCGCTTCATCTTCAGTCAGTCCCGCCGCGATAACCTTTATTATGGGGTCTGACCCTGCCTTTCTGATTTCTGCGATTCTTTGAGTCTTGTCAGAATCAGCGGTCCCTTTCAGATGGATGAATTTCCTTTTGCCTCTGCCTTTGCCGTAATAAAACTCCTCATTGTTCCTTGGATCAATGTACATGTAAACGTAATAGTCATTTTTCATTTCTGTTGTCTCCTTGTTTTTAGGCGAAGCTTGATTGTGCTGCTATTTCCTGATCTAAAAACAACATCAAAAGTTTAGTTGGGGAAACAAACCGATAGTATTTAAACGCCCTGTTATCATTATTTATTTTCATGCCTTGTCATGTTTATTATGGTCGCGGTAGGAATGCGAGTTACCTCGCACCCCCCGCACAGATCCCAGCGAGCGGAACTACCGCACTGGGCTCCTACCTCGGGTAGTGACGTACATGCTCAAATCAGGATATGAGTGACAAATGCGGGGCCGTGGGAGCCAGCGATTAATGAGTCGGCTCCTTCGTTCCCAGTTGAGGCGATGGCGTTGGCTACGACGAAGCAGCGCCTTATGGCATATACGACTCAAATGAAAATAAAATGAATGTAATTTCCGACTATTACCCGGGACACCATAGTATCGATAATGCCCGAGCAACACAACACGCAACCATTTAGCCACAACCGGTATAGGGTTATGAAGGCGCCGCTTGAGTTCCATTTTAAGCTCCATAAGTTTTGCCCGTATCCTCTTGCCAATGCTATGTCGGAGCACCATGAACTTCCCGTTCTCAGTCTTACCGCATATATGGGTAAAACCGAGAAAATCGAACGTTTCCGGTTTTCCTTTATCCTGACTTTTACGATTCTGGGCAGCAAATCGGCCGAACTCGATCAGCCGTGTTTTGTCCTTATGAAGTTCCAGGTTAAACTTCAGAAAACGTTCCCGAAGATCAGCCAAGAACCTTTCAGCGTCTTTGCGGTACTGAAAGCCAACCACAAAGTCATCGCAATACCTGACGATGATAACCTCACCACCGGCATGCTTGGACCTCCACTGGTCAGCCCACAGATCAAACACGTAATGCAGGTAGGCGTTGGCCAGCAAGGGACTGATACTTCCTCCTTGTGGTACGCCCTCTTTATTATGCGTCACCGCACCCTCTTCAAGCACGCCTGCGTTGAGCCACTTCTTAATGTGCCTCAAGACGCGCTTGTCCGCAATCCGATACTTAATGAACTTTTCCAGCCATTCGTGGGAGATGGCATCAAAATAGCCACGAATGTCTGCATCAAGCACCCAGCTTACCTTTCTCGTCATAATTGCCCCATACAGGGCGTTGAGCGCATCATGCGGTTTTCGCCCAGGGCGAAAACCATACGAAAAACCGAGAAAGTCGGTTTCGTAGATCGCATTCAATACCTCTACCGTGGCCCGCTGCGCAATTTTATCTTCCAGCACAGTCACGCCAAGTGGCCGCTGACGGCCGTCGGGTTTGGGTATGAACGATCTTCTAACCGGCTTCGCCCGATACGCTCCACGTTTCAGCCTGCCGGCGAGTCCCTGGAGATTTCCTTCCAAATCTTCGCCGTAGTGCCGCCATGTCTCACCGTCTACTTCAGGCGCAGCATCGCGCTTAAGGCTGGAATAAGCCTTTCGAAGGTGTTCAATGTTATAAACATGATGTCAGAGCGTGGTAAGCCGCAGCCGTTTATCCCGACTCGCTGCCTGTCGTATCCGTTCCATCGCATTTGGCAAGTTGTGGGAGTCAGCCTTCACAGGCGCTCCTTTCCTGGTACCGTGCCCAGAACTTGTTTTGTTGGAACAGATTCCCCTTGGCCAGACCCCTTCCCTCCGCAATCTCCGCCAGCAGGAATCTCACCTGCTTTTTGTTCGACTGTTTCTTCGGTACATATGGGTCTGTCCGACTTCCCATGTCCGTTCATCGCTGTCGTGCTCCCTTGGGATTCACAGCGCGGATTGTAGCGCCACCCGCTACGATCAAACACAGGATCTCCCGGTTCCCGTGCGGGAAGCTTCCGTGCGTGCACAGGGTCTCCGACCACGCGGGGTCGGAACATCTCTTGCATTATCGATATGTTCCATGTTGCCTTCCGATCAAGTTGACGTCGTCGGCACCCCGGAGCAAACCCTCTTTCGCGGCTCAATACCTCGCCCGCACTTTCCCCTGTCAACGCTTCGCCTGCAACCTTACGACTGCACACGCATGACTCGGGGTCGATGTGATTCGCTAAATCTTCATCGTATGAAACTTTCATTCACTACTTCCCGCCGGTTTTACCGGCGCACCAACTACAGGGTTCAGTGTGCCGGTCTGCCTGGCATAAAGGGCCGCGATGGGCGCCCCGATGGTCAGATGGACGCCGGCCGGGGCCGCGCCCACGGGTTCAAGGCCCAGGTTGGTCACCGCCGTGCCGTCGCCGGCCGCCGCCTGGATATTGACGTTCTGCTCATAGTTTTTGGGAATGCTCAAATTGATCGCCGCCGGGGTGACGGCAACCCGGCTGATGGTAAAGGCGCCGTGCACCGGTTTGTCGGTCAGATCCGGGTGAACCGCCCGCACGCTGTAGACCCCGGCTTCGCCGGCAAGGGGCGTAAAGGTATGCGTAAAATTGCCGTCGGCATCGGTATAAACATTGTAGGTGCGCTCAAACCCGTTTAAGGTGATCACCAGCTTTAAGGCCACGTTGGGCATGGGGCTTGCATCGGCCCGGGCAACGGTCCGGCCGCTGATCTTCACGTCGCTGTCGCCGGTGGAACTTTCGGGCGTGATGGAAGTGACCGTGCCGGTGTAGGCCGTATCCGCCAGGGTGACGCCGTAGCTGCCGGAAAGCCCGTTCATCTTGACCTGGTCGGATTTTCCGTGATGGTAGTAGAGATTTGCAATGGAGAGCCGGATGGTGACATCGTCGGGCGCTCCGGACGGCACGCTGATGTTGACAGGGGATGAAGCAAAGGTCGCCCCGGCCGGGATGCGCGCCACAATATTGCCGTTTGAAAGCCCCACGATCATGCTTCCGATGGTCTGCTTGAACTTCTGGGTGGAAAGTACGTTGTTGTCGCGGTCCAGCAAACTGAAGACCACCTCGTTTGAAGGCGCTCCCCCCGAACTCTGGGCCGTGATGATCTCGACTTCGGCATCGCTGCTGTTTTCGAGGGTAAAGCGCACGGCCCCCTTTCCGCCGCGGACAAGTTCGTCATTTGCGATCTGAAGCACCAGCATGCCGTCGCCGACCTCGATCTGGGAGGTGCGTATGATCTTAACGATCTCGCCGGCATTGGGGGTAACCTCGATGGTGGTGGTCAGCGGCTCGATATCTTCCATGTCGCTGTAGCCGCCAACAATTACGGGAATGAGGCTGGAGGCTGGAGGCTGAAGGCTGAAGCTTTCGGAAACGTGATCTTTTCCATTTACATTCACTTTAAGGCGCGCATTTGAAACAGGGGCGGCAGACAGGTTCTTTACGCTGTAGGAAAGCTGGTTCATGATGCCGCGTTTTAGGCGCGCGCCGGCGGCAAACTCGGCCTGCATGACCGGCAGGGTGATGCTGCGGCCCAGGCTTTCAATGCCGTTGGCATCCATTGCCACCAGGGTATAGCGGCGCTCATCCTGGGAGTAGCCCACATCGGTAAAAGACGTTGCCGTTAAAAGGGCGGCATTCAGCTTGCTGCGCTGGGCATCCGGACCCAGGTAAATGTCATAACCCGCAATGTCCGCGCCCCCATGGGTCCAGGAGACCATCGGCACGTCGGTATCGGCCTGCACCACGGTCAAGCTGGAAACCGGCAGCAGGCTGAAATTGAGATAAACCGAGTTTGACGGCGCCGACTCGTTGCCGGCGGCGTCAACGGCCGTGACCACGTAGCTGTGATCGGACTGGGACGGATGGGGATCGATCACAACGGTCTGGGTGATGCCCACGGCCAGCGGCGTTAAACCCGCCACCGAAATGATCTCGGCCGCAGACGAGCGGTAAATCGAATAGGTCACCGGCTCGGTATAGGCCGGCGGATCCCAGGCGGCCCTGATCCCCTGGGAAACGAGCACAAGGGACAAATTAGCCGGGGCCCCGGGTGCAACCGAATCGGAGTTTACCGTGATGGGCGGGCACATGCCGCTTAAGGCCTCCTGGTCGTTTTCCGCCCGGATGCTGGCTGCCGCATAGAGATAGATGCCGTCTGCCGGCGGGCTGTCAATGAATTCAACGGCGCCGTCCACACGCGAAAGGACGGCAAGCTCGGTTTCCCCCGGCCCCTGGCGATAGAGCTGATACCCCACGGCTTCTTCCACCGCGTTCCAGGTGAGCCGGACGCGTCCGCCGGAAAGCACCTCTGCTTTAAGCCCCTCGGGCGCAGCCAGGGGCGGCAGGTCTCCCTGGTAGACCTGGAACTGGTGGTCTGCCAGGATGCGGTCGTTCAGGTTGTCCAGATCATCGGCCCCCTGATAGAGAAACTCCAGGGTCTCGGCTTCGGAAAGGCCGGCATCGTCGGGCAGGGCAAACGTCCCCTGCCAGGTCTGGACGTCGCCGGACTGGGCGCCGATATCGCTAAGCCCGGTGATTTCGATAATATCCCGTCCGGGCTGAGAGAGAAGATACGAGAGTACCGGCGCCGTGCCGGGTTTGACCTTTTCATTTAAGCCGATGGTCATGATCACCGAGACCGGGTTTTGGGCGTCGGTTTTAACGGGATCATTGGGCCAGATCACCAGGCGCGTGACAGCCGGGCCGGCCGTGTCGATTTTAATGGATGCGCCCGCGCTGATCTCGGTGCCGCGGTTGCCAACCGCATCCCGGGCTGAAAACACCGCATAGGCCGTGCCCGACGGCATGGCGGTTGTAATGACAAAGACGCCGGCATAGGTGGTGCTTGTGGCCTTGCCGAGGGTTACGGTCGCCGGCACGCCGTTTTCCGGCGTCAGCGTTAAAAAAGGCGCGGCCTGGAGCGCTTCGCTGACGGTAAGCAGGATATCGACGCTGCCCGGCGCCATGCGGCCGGATACCGGATCGACCTTTCCCCGGGGACTGTAGGCGATGGAAACGGCCCGGGGCGGGGTGCGGTCGGAGGCTGCAGACGCAGGGGCGGAAAGTTCGCTCTCATTTCCGGCGCTGTCCAGCGTGGCAACGCGATAATAATAGACGCCGTCTGCAGAGGGAAGGTCGGTAAAGGTCGTGGTGGCAATCATGTTGGCATTGACCCGGGTTGCCTGGGCCGGGTTGCTGAAGTCCGCTGCCGCACGGTAGAGGTTGTAGCCGCTGACATTGTCCAGGGGTTTTTGCCAGGTCAGGCGCACCTGCCCGCCGGAAAGCGCCAGGGCCGTAAGGCCGGTGGGGGCCTGGGGCAGGCTGGTGTCCAGGGTCACCAGGACCGTCGCGCTGAAAGGACCGGTCCCGGCCCGGTTTCTGGCAGCAGCCTGGATGCGGTTTTCACCCTCTGCCAGGGTCAGGACGGCGCTGAAATTGCCGGCGCCGTCAACAGCCGCCACTGGTCCGGTTTCCACATCGTTCATAAAAAAGATGATGTCGCTGTATTTGGGGCCGCTGCCGGAAACCGTAACGGCCGCCTTGTTGGTAAGCGTCCCGCTTATCGGCTGGCTGATAACGGGCGCGGCAGGAACGGCAAGGGCCACGGTGATGCTGTAAGTTGCCTCGGCGCTGTTTCCCAGGGTGTCATAGGCCTTGATGGTGAGGCTGTGGCTGCCGTCGCTGGATTCAACGATATTCCAGAACCAGGTATAGGCCGGGCTGTAATCGGTGCGCACCAGCACGCCGTCAAGGTAAAACTCCACCCGGCTGACCCCGGCCGGATCGACCGCGTCCAGGCTGAAGCTGCCGGGAACCGTGAGGGTATAGCCGTCGGTTAAGACCGCGCCGTTGACCTTGAGGTTGACCATCTCCGGACCGATGAGGTCCGGCACCGGGGTGGCCGTAATGGCGGCGACGGTTTTATCTTCGCCGCCGGAAAGGTTTACGGAAGTCACCGCAAAAAAGTAGGGCACATTGTTGCTGAGCCCGGCTGCCTTGGCCGTTGCGGCCGTGACCGTGAGTTTCGGGGTCATGCCTTCCACCGAGGAAAAGTTTGATTCGCTGACATACACGCGATAGTGCTTCAGGTACTGGGACTTTTCGATATTGCTCCAGGAAAGGTCCACGTACCCGCTTTTGGGATCCGCGGAAAGATTCCCGGGGTGGGGCAGGAAGGTATAGCCGGTCACCGCAGCCCCGCTGCTTTCATTGGCATCCGTATCGATGGCGGTCACTTTGAAGGGATAGGCGGTGGCCGCATTAAGTCCGGTCTGCTCATAGGTGTTCCGATCGGCGCTCAGGGATATGCCGTCAGGAGCGCTGTTAAAGTAAACCTTGTAGCCGGAAAGATCGCTTGAGGTGGAATGGGTCCAGGTAAAGATCAGGCGGTCGGCAAAGGATTGGACCGCCAGATTGGTGACCTCGGCCGGGGGCAGGATATCGCTAAGGGTTACCGCCACCGGGATGACGCTGTCCGTAAAGTTGCCCATCACATCCACGGGCACCACTGCAAAATAATAGGCGCCGTTGCGAGTTAAATCCTGAAAGGTCTTGGTAAAGGCGCCGGCATTGACCACGGCACGGACCGTTAAAGCCGAAACCGTATCAAAGGCCGCAGTCTCGTAAAAGATCCGGTATGCGGCAATGTCGCCGTGGAAGGTCTCGTTGTAGGTCCAGTTTAAAACTGCGGTGGTACCGCTGCCGGCGCCGTTGACGGTAAGGATCGCGACCGCATCGGGGGCCACATCGTCATAAACAATCTCAACGATTGTTGCTTCGCTGACATTGCCGGCCCGGTCCCCGGCCGTAAAGGTAAAGGTGTTGGTGCCGCTTGCAAGGACGGCGCTGTACTGCCAGGCAGTCGCGCTGGTGTTGCCGATGATCTCCTGGCCGTTTAATAATATGGCGTCATAGGGGGCCTTGGCGCCGCTGATGGTCTGGTTGGGGTTAAAGGTCGGCGAGGTGACCGGGTTTACCACGGGTTTTACCGGCGCGAGGGTATCCACCGTAAAATGATACGCAGCGGCTGCGCTCTGGTTGGTTAAATGATCCTTGAGCTGGATGTTCAAATTGTAATTGGAGTCCTGAAAGGTCACGGCCGGGGTAAAAACAAGCTGGTTTGCCGAGACAGACCAGCTTCCCTCAACTTCCACAAAGCTGCTGTCTTTAATTGCCAGGGCCGAGCCGTTCAGGTCAAGGCCGCTGCCCGCCTCCTGAAAGCCGATCTTAACCGTCGCGGGCGGCACATTGACAAAGCTGTTGTTTGGCGGCGCGATCAGGCCGGTAAGGGCCGGGGCCACAGAATCCACAAAAATATCGACCCATTCGGACGGCCCGCGGTTTCCGGCCGCATCCGTCAGCCAGATCTCAAGGGCGTTGCCGCCCTGGGCCAGGGTCAAACCGGTGGACCAGTCGCCCGAACCGATATTGACTTTTTTTACGGCATTGACCCACACCGCCGTGTTGCTTTCACGGGCGCCGGTTAAGGTCACCGCCGCTGTTTTGGAGCGGTTGTCCGCATAGGGCCGCACATGGATCACGCCGCTATAAATGCTGCCGCCGGTAATAACGGGTTTGATGGGCGGCTGGCCGTCCACTGTAAAGGAAAAGCTGTACGCTTTGGTGTTGCCGGCGATATCAGCGGCCGTAAAAGCAACCTGATAGATGCCGTCGGCAAGGGGTGCGCTTGCAGGGGTAAAGGTGAACTGATCGCTGCTTTCGGCCACGCTGCCGTCTATCGGCTGACCGCCGGCGGTGACAATAAAGCTTGCGATCACGGCGGCGTCATCCACCGTGCCGTACTCATCCGCAAGGGTTACAATGATTTTGCTTGCCAGCGACAGGCTGCTTCCAACCGCCGGGCTGCTTGAAACCAGTAAGGGCGGCGAGGGATCGCTGACAGACGGCATCGTTGCCGTCAGGCTGTTGTTGTTGTCAAAGGTTTCAACCACGGTATTGGTGCTGTCGGCCGCGACTTCGACGGTGTGAGTCCCGACGGTGGCGGTCCAGGTGCGGCTGAGCTGAAAACTTGCGCCTGTTGCAATCACCGGGCTGACGGACTGAGCGCCGATGCTCACCCCGTCGACCTTGAAATTGACCTGAAACCCGTCCACCACCGGGCCTTCGCCGCTGTTGGCAATGGTGGCGGTAATGGTAACCGTCTGGCCGGCGGCGATATCAACAGCGGGATTCCAGGTGATTTCGGTCACCACCAGGTCCGGCGGAGACCCCAGGGTGGTAAAGTGCCAGACCGGGCCGGCGGTTTCAGCGCCGCTATTATCCCGGGCAATCACCTGCCAGTAATAGATGATCCCCTGGGCCAGGTCCGACTTGGCAAACTGGGCGGCTGCAAGGTTTTCGGCCACCTTCACCAGACTGTCCGCGGCCGTTCCGAAATAGACATCATACATCAGGGTGTCCCAGGGATTGGGATCGCTGCCGACCCAGCCAAGGTTTACTGCAATGGGCTGCCCGTCGCTGACCACCGGCACCCGCACGGCGCCGTTTGCCGGAGCGGGGGTTTTGGGAGCATAGGGGGACATGTTAGTGGGCGGTGAGGTAATGCAATCGCTCTCTGCCTTTAACCAAGGACTAAAATCCACGGACCCGTAGGTGGAATCGCCGTTAAAGTTGGGGCCGTTGGCGTCCCCCCACCAGTTGTTCTCGGCCTTTACCTGCACGCCGCCGGCGTTGTAAAGGCCATCAATCTGGCTGGTCAGAAAATTGTTGTTGAGAATCGAAGGCAGAGCATTGCCGGCAATATAAATACCATACCGGTTGTCTTTTAAATTGTTGCAGCGCAGGGTCGCGCCGTTGCTGCCGGTGCCATTGACATAAATGCCGGAATGGCTGCTGTTACGGAAGGTGTTGTACTGAATAACGGGTTTGGCATGGTAAAGATAAATATCGGCATTGTTGGTATGGCCGCCGTACTCGACAATGCAGTGCTCCAGCCGGCTTAAACCATCATTGGTAGTGTCTTCAAATTTAATTCCCTTCCAGTTGCCCGGCGCCGGGGAGGCCGCATTGGAAGTAAAGATGATGGGAGATCCCGCCGTACCCTGGGCCGACAGCGCACCGTAACACCCGTCCGCACCGATATAAAGACCCGTGCCGGTATTAAAGCGCACCTCCACCCCCGGCTCAATCGTCAGCGTCGCCGTATAGGCCGGATTGTTCCAGGTAGTATGCCGCACCCTGACATCACCGGTAACTATGTAACGGGGGATTTCGTTTCGCCAGGTGGTATCGGCCGTGACATTCTCCCCCAGCACCACGATGGATCGGCTGCCGGTGCCCGCATAGGTATTTCCGCGCACATTCATGCGCGCCGGCATCCGCATGGCGTGAGAACCGTAATCGGATATGCTGTTTTCGATTACGGCCGGGTGGCTGTTGGCATCCACGCAGTAAATCGGATAGGTTCCGATATCGGCAATCACATTGCCGACGCCCGTACCGCCGATGGTCGGGTTGGAGGTTCCTTCCAGGTAAATGCAGGCCTGACCGGTGTTGGTGATGCTGGAGTTGGTTATCTGCGGTGAGGAACTGTATAGACGGATGCCGTGCACGCTGCTGTGCCGGATGATATTGGCCTTCAGAGTCGGGTTGGCTCTATAGACGTAGATGTTGGCATTGTTGGTATTGCCGCCGTACTCGACAATGCAGTGCTCCAGCCGGCTTAAACCATCATTGGTAGTGTCTTCAAATTTAATTCCCTTCCAGTTGCCCGGCGCCGGGGAGGCCGCATTGGAAGTAAAGATGATGGGAGATCCCGCCGTACCCTGGGCCGACAGCGCACCGTAACACCCGTCCGCACCGATATAAAGACCCGTGCCGGTATTAAAGCGCACCTCCACCCCTGGCTCAATCGTCAGCGTCGCCGTATAGGCCGGATTGTTCCAGGTAGTATGCCGCACCCTGACATCACCCGTAACTATGTAACGGGGGATTTCGTTTCGCCAGGTGGTATCGGCCGTGACATTCTCCCCCAGCACCACGATGGATCG
>JARGFK010000036.1 GCA_029211065.1 Desulfobacterales bacterium | reverse complement strand
ACATCGCTGACCGATACCCGGCAGTATCCTTACGCCGTATTCTCCGATCTGTATCACCTTCGTTGGCCCACCGAAGAGGATTACAAAGCTATCAAGTGCCGGATCGAAATGGAAAATTTCTCCGGAAAATCAGCCCTGTCTGTCTATCAGGACTTTCACGCCAAGGTGTTGACGAAAAATATTGCGTCGATTTTCGCATTGCCGGTTAACGATATGCTGGCTGCCGATACTCGCGCAGATCGAAAATACAACTACCGGGTGAACTTCACACAAGCCTTGGCCAAAACCAAGAATCTGATGCCTCTGTTTTTTCAAAGATCCAAAAGAAAGATCAAGCTCATCATCGAAGCATTATTTGAGCTGCTTGTAAAAACTATCGAACCGATAAGACCTGGACGCCATTACCCCCGAAATCACCGGGTATCATCCAGGAAATTTTATATTTGCTATAAGCCAATCGCTTAAGTTAACGACATTGTATGGCAAATTGAAAAAGCGACGTGGGCGGGCCAGGATATTGGCCCGCGCCTTGGTGCAGCTCAAAGATGGTCGATTGGCCAAGCTGGTCTTTGTCAGAGATAAACGAAAAAAAGACTGGCTGACGCTGCTATCAACCGATACCAAACTGGCCAATGAAGATGTGGTTCGTATTTACGGAAAACGTTGGGACATTGAAGTGTTCTTTAAAATGGCCAAACAACATCTAAAACTAGCAAAAGAAATCCAGTGCCGTGACTTTGACGCATTGATTGCCCATACTTCCATCGTATTTATGCGGTACATGTTTCTGGCCTACCAATGCAGAGTCGAGACAGATCATCGAACTTTTGGAGACCTTTTTTACTTCTGCTGTGATGAAGTCAGCGATATCTCGTTTATTGAGGCACTTTACCGAATATTGACCCTGGCGGCGGACCAGTTGAAAAGCATCGGCAATTTCTGCGAAAAAACAGCATCGGCCTATTTTGATGCAATTCTGAACACCGCGTTGCAGTGTGTCGGCTTGTCAAAGAACAATTTGGCTATGAAACCCGAAAGTTGAATTAATAACTTTCCATTTATGCCATCCCTGTCCTATTACGAGGTGATTGTATGATACTCGGGGCCATCTCCAATTCCTGGCAATTACAGCTTTCAAACCATGATCTGAAAAAATTGGTGCAGGATGCCCAGAAGTGCGGGGCGCGTCAGATAGAGCTGCGCCAGACCTGCATGGGCGACTACGAGACGGGGGACGGTGAAGCCTGGCGGCCGGCGATTGAGAAACTTGCGATGATGGCAAAGGCTTTTCCCCGGCTATCGTTCAACCTGGCCATTGAGTGGTCGTGCCTCTCAAGGGAAACCGACCCTCGCGGAGAGCAGTTCCAGTCCGCACTCCAGGCAGCCAAGGTGCTGAATGCGAATGCCCCCCAGCTGCGCCTGGTGGACAGGACAACTTGCGATGTTGCCTGGACGGATGAAAGACAGGTTCCGGCCATTGCGCTTGGGCAGATGGCCGATCTGACGCGCGAAGCGTCTCAACAAGGCGTGGTTGTCTCCATTGAGAACGTGGGCCAGACGATTGCAGGCATGATCTTGCTGGTGGGGATGGTCCGCGACCGGCTGCCTAAGAACGCCGGCCGATTTCTGGGTATCTGTCCTGACCCGGCAAACCAGCTTCCGCGATTCCCGGATAGCGATCCTGTAGCCGAGATCGAGTCGGCGCCGCCGGACTTCCTCAAGATTGTGCACTTTAAGCAGATCCGTGGCGGGAAACCGCACCCCACCATCGATACAGGCGACGTGGACTGCCTTCGTCAGATGCGTGTGCTTAAAAAGATAGGTTATCGTAGCGCCATTATAATGGAGATACCGCCTCACGAGCGGGTGATGGAGAATTTGTCGGCCAGCTTCGCGTACCTGACGAAAAGTACCAAATAAAAACCTTCATTCCGGTTTTTTTTACGGTCGTTCCCTTTGGACGGCCAGCACCCGCATCAAGTTGTTTTTGGCGTTGGCGGATTCCGGATTTATCCGCAGGGCCTCCCGAAACTCTCTGACAGCCCCATCGATATTTCCTTTTTGAAAAAGCGCAATCCCCAGATTGTTATGGGCGGCCTCATAATCGGGCTTGATGCGGACAGCCTCCAAGTAGTGCACGACGGCTTCATCGATGCGCCCCGATCGATGCAGGGCATTGGCGAGATTGTAGTGCGCGCGCTCATAATTCGGATTGATGCGCAGGGCTTCCCGATAATGGGTGATGGCCTCATCGGTTCGGCCCCGTTTTTCCAGGGCAAACCCCAGATTGTTGAGGGCATTTTCGTAATTCGGATTGATGCGCAGGGCTTCCCGATAATGGGTGATGGCCTCATCGGTTCGTCCCAGTTTTTCCAGGGTGAGCCCCAGGTTGTTGTGGGTTTTTTCGAAATTCGGGTTGATGCGCAGCGCTGCTGAATAATGTCTGAGGGCCTGATCATATCGGCCCAGTTTTTCCAGGGCGAGTCCAAGATTGTTGTGGGCTTGTTCATAGTCGGGTTTGATACGCAAGGCTTCCTGATAATGCGTGACGGCCGCTTCGGTTTGACCTTGCCTGTCCAGGGCAAAACCCAGATTATAATGCGGCAGCCAGTTGTTGTCCGTTACCGCCAGGGTATGTTCGAAAAGTGTCACCGTGTTTTGCCAGTAACGCACCTGTTTTATGGTAGCCGCCATCAGGAGCAACAGAATCGTTGCGGTTACGGCTGTAAGCATGATCTTTATGCGGGGAAACTTTACGACCAGCTCGGAAGCAGACCAGACAATGATGATGAAGATGCCGATAAGGGGGATATAGGTGTATCGATCCGCCATGGCCTGGATGCCGACCTGCGCCAGTCCGATTACCGGTACCAGCGTTCCCAGAAACCAGAACCAGCCGACGGCCACATAAGGCCGTCGTTTGACAGTCCAGACGGCAAAAACACTTATGGTTGATAGAAAAAAGAATGCTCCCGCGACCTTCCACCAGATGAAAGCAGACGGATACGGGTATAGGACCGCCAGGTCTGCCGGCCAGAACATCTTTCCAATGTATTTGACATAGGAGGTCAGGGCGTTTGCGGCTCTGACGCCGATGGGCACCGCATCCAGCGGCCGGAGTGAGCCGCTTTGCTGCTGAACCAAATAGGTTATGATGCTGGAAATCGCAATAAGCAGAAAGAGGGGCAGCTTTTCCCGAACCAGCCGGAGAAAAATATGTCGCTGCCCGGAGTTTTCAGGAAGCGGACATGCCGCTATGGCAAAGCGGTTTAGCGGCCAGTAATCCAGCAGCAGGAATACAAAAGGGAATGTCACCAGCATCGGCTTGGACATCAGCCCCAGCGCCAAAAACAAAAAAACCAGCAGATACCTATGGACGTTCGGTCGGGCGGCATAACGGACATACCCCCACAGCGCCAGCATTCCGAAAAAAGTACTTAACACGTCCTTGCGCTCCGCTATCCAGGCCACCGATTCCACATGCAGCGGATGCAAGGCAAACAAGGCGGCCACAACACCGCTTTGCCAGGGCATCCCGGTCATTTTGCTGAAAACGGCGAAGATCAGCAGCGCGTTTAAAATATGAAAAAAAAGGTTTGTCTGATGATGCCGGCCGGGATTCGGTCCGAACAGCTGAATGTCCAACATATGGGACAGCCAGGTAACAGGGTGCCAGTTGCTGGACTGTTTGGTGGTGAAAGCCCATATGATGCTTTCGACTGTCAAACCGTTTAGTACATGGGGATTTTCACTGACATATTTATTGTCATCATAGTAAACAAATTTATAGTCCTTTACCTGCCAGTAGACGGCAAGGGTTGAAAGGATTAAAAACAGGCAGATGAGCAGGTCGCGCTGTTTTGATAGAAAAAAATTTTTCAGGGGTGGGTTTTTCATGACACTTCGATTTATTATAAATAGCGCAAAGGCTCAAGGCCGTGGTAGCGGCGAATCGCCTCCAACAGACCGACCGTACCGGTCATCATGTTGTCCCCATAAGGGGCGCCGAAGACGATGGGCAGCCTTGAGTTTTCCACCAGTTTGCGTTTAGGGCCGGTGGCCACAATGATTTCCACGGCGTCATACCCAAAAGATTTGCGGTTATACGCACCGTGGCCGCCTTCAGCCAGGATCTGTTCATGCTGTAATTTTCCGTCGGCCAGGTCGGTTATTAACCCCTCCAGGCGTTTAAGGGTGATATCGTGGGTATGGTATTCAAAAAAGCCGGCGATCTCTCCGTCGGCCAGGGCGGCACCCACCGTATGTGAGGTTGCGATGTCCAGGACCAGGATCTTCTCCTTTGTCGCTGCCTGAATGTCAAGGGATGCGCCCAGAATGGCCGCCATGCCGCTGTCCATCAGGTAGACCTCATCAGCCGGCAGTTGCTTACTGCTTTCGGCAATGGACCGGAGGCGGTTAAATGTTGTCGGTACGATGTCCCGGGGATAGAGCAACGCGTGCGGGAAGGGGGTTTTATCCAATTCTGCCTTAAAGAGCTTCTGGCGATAATCAAGATGGGACATCCCTTTCGGCGGCATGCCGTGATCCTGTACGCAGATACCCATCTTGTCAAAACGAAAAGGGACACCGAACCCTTCAACGATTTGTTTCAGCCGTTCAAGATCGAGGTCGCCAATCTCCAGAACTGAATAGGTGCCGTTTTTGACCAAAGCCAGTGCTTCGGCATCTTCAACAACATGGATTCCATATCCGGCCACTTTTTTTAAATCATGATGAACGGTGGCGGCAGCAGACGCGGTCATCACGACCCTGTCGGTCTGAGCGCGTTTTTTTAAGACCGCGGAAATGGCGCCGCCTCCCATTTCGTTGCCGGTTATTAAAAGGTTTCCCGGCAAACCGGCCGCCTTTTCAGCAACAGTCTTTACGGGTGAACGAACGACCGCCTTGTAGGACAGGCCGGTGGCGTCATCATAATAAAGAATATCCATGGTGCCGGCACCGATATCGATCAGTAAATAACGGCTCATCGGTTTTTCCACTGCGGCGTCTTTTTTTCCAAAAAGGCCTGAATGCCGTTTTGGGCATCCTCCGCCTCCAAATTCATGGTGATGGTATGCTTGGCATATTGAAAGGCATGGTCGTCGGACTGGTCAATCTGATCGTAAAAACCCCGCTTGCCGATTTCCAGTACAAAGCGGCTCGATTCAGCGATGGTGCGGGCCAGCTTAATAGTTTCAGATTCCAGTTCATCCAGAGGGACGACTTTGTTGAGCAGGCCGAGCGACTTGGCTTCCGGGGCTGAAAAATAGCGTCCGGTCAGGAGCATTTCCATGGCCGCTTTTCGTCCGATTGCACGGGTTATGGCCACCATCGGGGTGGTGCAAAACAGGCCGATCCGGACACCGGGGGTGGCGAATTTGGCGTTTTCTTCTGCTACCGCCAGATCGCACCAAGCCACCAGCTGGCATCCGGCGGCAGTGGCGATGCCCTGAACTTGGGCAATTACCGGCTGTGGTATTTCATGCAGCAGCTGCATCATGCGGGTACACTGGTCAAAAATATATTTATGCGCCTTAACCCCCAGGCCAACCATTTCTTTCAGAAAATGCCCGGCGCAAAAATGCTTGCCGGAAGCCCTGATGATCAACACCTTTATAGACTCGTCCGCAGCAACCCCTGTCAGGACATCTATTATTTCCTGTATCATTTTTTTTGATAAGGCATTAATTTTTCCGGGATTGTTTAAAGTTAAGGTTCCGATTGCACCGTCCGCTGAATATAAAATTTCTTCATAAACCATGGCTGGTCTCCTTAATAAATTAAGAAACGGTTAAACGAATGCGGCCGGTTATGAATCGCTCTCAGGGGTGGCGGGAATTGGAAGCTTAAAAAATTGAATGCCTTCTTTTTTCAGGGTTTTTTCTTCTTCGGAAGAACTGACGCCCCTGATATTTCTCGGTTCAATGACACCATAATGCATCTTTAGTGCTTGTTTAGTGAAATCAGGGCCGACATCATCGAAGTTTTTCTTGACGTAATCAACTATTTTGCTGTTGATTTGTTCGAGTTCCGACGAATTTGGGGAAATCTCGCCGGTGGGCTGAAACGATTTTTTGATGGCAAACGACGATAGGATTTTTGAGACGGAGGTATCGTTGCAGACCGGGCAAGTGATCAAACCTTTGCGGTTCTGATCTTCGTATGCCTGCCCGTCTTCAAACCAACCTTCAAAGGTGTGGCCATTCACACATTGTAGATCAAATGCAATCATAAAATAAAAACCGTTGCGTACGATGGGTAATGTTATTAAATCGGAAATAAATTATCATAAAAATTGACATATTAAAAGAAATTATTGACAGATTCAATTTTTTTGACTCAAAATATATCAACATATCAGTTTTTTAAAGAATATTTAGCGAGTCTACCTTTAACAACGGTCAACCAGCGGATTGATGGAGATTCGGGTATGAAAAATTTCATTGTTATGGGAATTTGGTTGTTGCTGTTTTCAATTCCGGTTCAGGCAGAGACGATGTATATATCCGATATCGTAAAGATTACGCTGAGAACGGGACCGGGCGCCGATCATCGGGTGATTGGGATGCTCCAATCCGGGCAGGAGGTCGAAGTCCTTAAATCGGAGGATGAGTGGACCCAGGTTAATCTCTCCAACGGCAAACAGGGATGGGTGATCAGCCGCTTACTGACAGCCGATAAGCCCAAAATATTGTTGCTGGATCAAATAACTGAAAAGAACAAGGCCCTCACCAGTCAGATTTCTGATTTAACAAGTAAAAACAATTCGTTAACCGAAATTAACAAGGGGATAGAAAACGAGCTGGCAAAACTCAAAAAAAATCTGCAGGAAACAGGCCGCTCATACGAGACGCTGCAAAAGGAAGCATCTGAATTCCTTGCCCTACAGTCAAAATATAAAATATCGGCACAGGAACTTGATGCCCAGGTTAAAAGAGCAAATGAACTGGAAGCGGAAATTGGAAAATTAAAATCAAATCAGAAAATAAAATGGTTTTTAATTGGGGCCGGGGTCCTTCTTTTGGGTTTTCTGTTAGGTTTAAGTGCAAAACGCCAGCGGCGACGGTACATGGTATTGTAACAGCCGATACGGTTATTATTTTGTTTGACAAGTGGTATGGATGCATTAGTTTAGCTGATTAAATTGTAATATCTCATAGAAGCCTGGGGAACCTTCAATTAGAACATATGTGTTTATGATATTGGAAGCTAAATGACGAAGAAAAGGGATTACTACGAAGTTCTTGGCACAAACCGAAATGCTACGGACGAAGAGTTAAAGAAAGCCTACCGCAAACAAGCCTTAAAATACCATCCGGACAGAAACCCGGGCGACAAAGCGGCTGAGGACAACTTTAAGGAAGCTGCGGAAGCCTACGAAGTGCTGCGCGACGCACAAAAGCGTCAGATTTATGATCAATATGGCCACCAGGGACTTGAAGGCGCCGGGTTTTCAGGCTTTGGCGGGTTTGAGGATATATTTTCAAGTTTCGGGGATATTTTTGAAGATTTTTTTGGGTTCGGCACCGGCCGGCGTTCCAGATCAAGGACCCAAAAAGGGGCAGACCTTCGCTACGACTTAAAGCTCAGCTTTATGGAAGCCGCTTTTGGCACGGAAACACACATTGATGTGAACAAGAGAGGCAACTGTACCTCATGTGAGGGAAGCGGGTGCGAAAAGGGCACCCATCCGGAAACCTGTGGGCAATGTAAAGGTTCGGGTCAGGCCACACGCACCCAGGGTTTTTTTACATTGAGTACGACGTGCCCGACCTGCAACGGCCGGGGCCAGGCCATACCGCATCCGTGCCCTGAATGCAGAGGCGCCGGCCAGGTCTTGGTGCGGAAAAAAGTAGCGGTTAAAATTCCCGGCGGCGTTGATTCCGGCTCCAGGCTTCGGCTGACCGGGGAAGGTGAATCAGGTGTTTATGGAGGGCCGCCCGGGGATCTGTATGTTTTTATCCATGTGGAGCCCCATGAATTTTTTAGACGGGATAATACGGAGATCATTTGCCAGATCGAAATTTCATTTGTGCAGGCCGCTTTGGGTGATTCCGTTACGGTGCCGACCTTAAATGGCAACAAGTCACTTGAAATACCAAAAGGAACCCAGCCCGGGGATGTTTTCCGATTCAGGGGCGAGGGGATCCCTTCACTTCGCAGCAACCGGCGCGGCGATCAGCTGATTCAGGTCATCATTAAAACCCCTGTCGGTTTAAGTAAAAAGCAGGAAAATCTGTTGAAAGAGTTTGCAAAACTTGAATCGGGTAAGTTGAGCAACAAATTGAAAAATTTGTTGAGAGGGGACAGCGCTGGTGCAAACTAATAGAAATTATTTCAAAACCCCAAAGGATTATTTAATATGTTCGAGTTAAAAATAATTGCCGATTTTGCCGCTGCGCATCAACTGAAAATGGTGGCAAAAAAATGTGAAAACCTTCATGGGCATAACTGGAAAATTGAAGTGTGCGTGGCAGGGGAGCGCCTGAACGATGCCGGTGTTTTAATGGATTTTGGTGAAATCAAGGCCCGCCTGTCCGACATTATGGCCTCGCTTGACCATAAGTTTTTAAATGAACTTGAATTTTTTAAAGCCGGCAATCCTTCTTCCGAAAATATCGCACAATATATTGCCAAATCCCTGCAAAGAGAAATCGATAATTCCGCAGTGAAGGTCACCCGGGTCACCGCCTGGGAATCTGACAACGCCTGCGCCACATTTATCTGCTGAAATTTCAGATTCCCTTCCAAATGCAATCGCAATATATGGCTGCGAGTTGCTGACGCCGGCTTTTCTGCCGCTTTCATAAGTAAATGTTGATTTTAAAGTTAAAATCATATAAAAAAGCCCCCACTGAATAGAAGAAGCCTTTGATGGGATTCAGCGGAGGCTTTGAGCAAGGAAAACTGGAGACAGCACTCCTTGTGACTCGGGAATTTTATAGCAAGACAACCCCGGCAGGTCAATCTAAAAACGAATCGAATTAAAACCCAAAAGGAGCGTGAGGGGCCGGATGGCGCGTCGATATTTTGGAATTGCAACCCCCAAGAATATAAATTCTCTCTGCCTTTACGCGGTTGCCTGTGTGCTGCTTTTGTCAGCTCCGGCCCGGGCGGACGAGCCGGTAAAAGTATATGACCTTGCACAGACAATTGAAAGGGCCATCGAAGTCCATCTCCGGGTTAAACTGTCACAGGATGAAATCGAAGCGGCCGACGCAGCTAAGAAATCACAAAAAACCAATTTTTATCCTACATTCAGTGCTGCCTATCAATATACACGCAATTATGAAACCGTAACCAGTCCTTATTTCGGAGTTCTTTCCCCGGAAAATGAATATGTTTTTGTTACATCCGTCAAGCAGCCGTTGTTTACCGGCTTCTCCATTTTGAACCGGTACGAAATTGCCGCTCTTGGACTGGACGTCGCAAAAATCAATGAAAAACTGGTGCGCCAGAATATTATATTTGAAGCCAATAATATCTATTTTTCGGTCTTAAAGGCCCAAAAACTATTGACGGTGGCTGAGGATACGGTCAAACAGATTGAATCCCAAACCGATGTGGCCCGAAATTTCTATCAGGTCGGCATGACGCCGCTGAACGATCTTCTGCAGGCCCAGGTAGAGCTGGCCAATGCACAGCAGAATCTGGTCATTGCGCAAAACAATCTTGAAGCGGCAGGGTCGAATTTCAATACGTTTTTGCGCCGGCCGATTAACGCACCGGTTCAAATTCAGGATGTTCTGGCGTACACACCGCTTGAAAAAGATCTGGATTACTGTCTGGAAACAGCCCAACAAAATCGTCTGGAACTCCAGATTGCCGACCGCAAGGTTGAAATTGCGGAAAAAGAATTAAAGCTGGCAAAAAAAGATTATTACCCGACCGTGATGCTTGAGGGAAATATATATAGTCTCGGGACCGATTGGAATGTTGACGGCGGGGCGGGGATAAGCGACCCCCACCGCTGGGATATCCAGGCAACCGCACAGTGGAATTTCTGGGAATGGGGCCGCACAACGTATGGCGTTAAGGAAAAATTGAGTCGCCTATCCCAAGCCGGGCACGAGAAAGCAGAAGTACAGGAAACTTTAATCCTGGAGGTGAAAAAGGCATTTTTAAAGACCATTGAAACCGAAAAGAATATTGCCACGGCTGAAAAAGCGATTGAACAGGCCAAAGAGAATTTAAGAATTAACCAGGAACGCTATAAGGAACAAGTCGCCACAACCACCGATGTGCTGGATGCCCAGACGTTGCTTTCACGAACCATGACAAATTATTACAATGCCTTGTATGATTTAAAAATTTCAAAGGCATCCCTTTCCAGGGCGATGGGCCGGGAAGCTATGGAATAATAATGGATGCGATGGATGCGGTTGATAAAAGCCCGATAATCCGCTTGTTCCATGTTCATAAGCGCTACGGTTCAAAGAATGCCCTCATTGACACCACTCTTGATATCTGCAAAAACGAATTCCTCTGTATCAGCGGCCCCAGCGGCGCCGGAAAAACCACGATCTTAAAACTTCTCTATCTGGGGGAGCCGGTATCCGAAGGGCAGGTCCTGGTGGACGGGATGAACCTGTCTCGCATACCCCTCAAACGGATCCACTTGTTACGTCGAAAGTTCGGAATCGTTTTTCAGGACTACAAGCTGATTCCGACGAAAACGGTTTTTGAAAATGTCGCCCTTGTCTTGGAGGCCGTGGGCAAAAAAAGAGGATTGATTCGTAAAAAAGTCAGGAGTGTGCTCCGGACCGTCGGAATGGAGGAACGGCATCATTCTTTGCCGCCAAGCCTGTCCGGAGGCGAGCAGCAGCGTATTGCCATTGCCCGGGCGGTGGTCGGCGACCCCCGGATTATTCTGGCGGATGAACCCACCGGCAATCTGGACGATGCTTCCGCCGATGTCATCTTTAATCTGCTCAAGGGATTTCATGCCCGGGGGGGGACCATTGTTGTCGCCACCCATGACAAGGACCTGATCCGCAAGGCCGGCGGCCGTACGGTTTACCTGCGTCAAGGGCGGGTAGAAAAAATCACGAATGCTTGAAAGCCGGGACGATGACGCTTTTTATAAAACGGGCCATACACGATATTCTGGGCAACCGGTTTTTGAACATGGTGACGGTTATTACCATTGCCCTCTCGATTCTGATTGTCAGCTCCTTTACACTTTTCTTTATAAACGCCACCGATGTAATGGATGTCTGGAAAAAAGGGATCCGGATTATGGCTTACCTTAAACCGGAGCCTGATCGCAAGAACCTTGCCGATACTCGGCAGGCATTGCAGAGTATAACCGGAGTTCAAGATGCCGTTTTCGTATCGAAAGAGGAAGCGCTAAAATTACTTAAGGCGCAAATGCACCGCCAGGCATCCCTCTTTGAGAACTTGAGAGAAAATCCCCTCCCGGATGCCTTTGAAGTTCGGATTATTCCCTCTTCACAACGCGGAGAAGAAGTTGAAAGGCTGGCTGCACGGATTGAGTCGTTGCCCGAGATTGAAGAGGTGGAGTACGGGCAGAGCTGGGTTGGAAAGTTCACCAGCATCATCAATCTGTTTCGGCTGGCCGGGTACGCCATCGGCGCTCTTTTTTTTATGGCGGCGGTATTTATTGTGGCCAACACCATTCGGATCGTACTTTATTCCAGGCGTGAGGAAATTGAGATCATGCGACTGGTGGGAGCGGCCGATGGGTTTATTAAAGCGCCCTTTTACATCGAAGGTCTGATTCTGGGGGCATTGGGCGGCATCATCGGCATCGGCGTCCTGTTTCTGATCTTTTTGCTGATATCCGCAAATGTTCAGCAAAGCGTGGCGGCCGGTTTGTTCCAACTCCGTTTTCTTTCGATGGAAAGTACGGGCGCAATTTTGGTGGGCAGTATGATTGCGGGGTGGTTGGGGTGTTACCTTTCACTCAAACAATTTTTAAAAACGTAAGTCCGTTGGGATGTTACCGAAATTTAGGTTCCGACTCCAGCATAGACGGCGCTTTAACGTGTGGTTTCAAGGCGATAATCATTCTGTGTTTATGGGTGATGACCGTTATGACTCCCGCACCGCTGACGGGGTCTGAGGCCGTAGGGACGGGTATCATCGCGGCATCGAAACTAAACATGCGCAGTGCTCCGGATCCGGCGGCGCCGATTCTAATGGTATTAAATCGGGATGCGAAGATCAAAATACTGCGGCAGGATAAAGAATGGCTTCACATAATACATAACGATACGGTTGGTTATGTTCGAAATCGTAAGCGTTATGTAGAGATTTTACCTGCCGGGCAGGAAAAGACTGCGAATGATGAAAAGTCTTTTCAGCCGGCAACTGACAAAAAAGCGCCGTTTCAAAGTGCATCAAAGGAGATCCTGCAGCAGCTGTCCGAACACCGGCAGGAAGTCGTTACCTTTACTAAGAAAGAAGTCGCGCTTGTTGAAAGCTTAAATGATATTGATCTGTCGATAGACAGTTCCAGAAAACAGGTGGCGGCACTCCGGTCGGAAGCCCGCATTCTGGATGAAAAAATAAAAGAAAACGCCGCGGCCTCAAAAGCGCTTATTATAAAAATGGATCGAATCGAGGCATATGCGGCCAAGCGCCTGGTGGCGTTATACAAGTTGAACTGGCTGGGCAGATTTAATGTGCTGGTATCGGCCGAAAGCATGTATGATCTGTTTCAGCGAAAGTCTGCCCTTGAAAAAATCCTGACCTATGATGACAATATCCGGCAGGAGTTGAGTTCGAGCAAAACCCGCCTTGAGCATCTCCAGGCGCAGCTCCAGGATGAGAAAAATACCAAACGGTCGCTTGAGGAAACCATTCAAAAGCAAATCGGTATGATGTCGCTAAAAAGGTCTGAGCGTACCGTGCTGCTGGACGAGATACGCAATAAAAAATCTATGGAACTGGCTGCAATCGAAGCTTTAAGACAATCGGCCCTGGCCCTGGACCAAAAGGTACGCTCCCTAAGCACGACTGAAAAAAGGCCCCTGCGAGAAGAAAAAGTACCGCCCAAAAGCTTTAACGAACTTAAGGGGTTGCTTAAAATACCGGTCAAGGGTACAATAACGACCAGTTTCGGCTCCTATCTGAACACCAAGCTCAACGTGTTGAACTTCAGAAGCGGCATCGATATCAAGACCGACAGGGGCGAACCCATCCGGGCGGTAAGTGCCGGAATAATTATTTATGCCAGCTGGTTCAAGGGCTATGGCAATATGATCATCATCGACCATGGCAACAGTTATTATACCGTTTATGCCCATGTGGAAGAATTTTTTAAAACAAAAGGCGAAGTGGTTGAATCCGATGAGGTGATTGCAACCGCAGGCGATACCGGTTCCATGATAGGCTCGGGCCTCTATTTTGAAGTTCGCCATCATGGCAAACCGCAGGACCCGATGGAATGGATAAAAAGGGGTTAAAAGGAGTCATTTTATGGCCATAGATAAAAAACGTCACTTGAAACTTTGGCTGGTGGTGGTTATTGCCGTAGTGTCCTGGACAGTAGGCGCCGGCTTTTATCGGGACCTGTCGGCCAATAACGAAGAAACTTACAAAGGGCTCAAACTGTTTTCCGATGTCATTGAACTGATTGAGAAAAACTATGTGGATCCTGTTGAAACCAAAGACCTGATTCAGAAGGCGATCCAGGGGATGGTTCACAGTCTGGATCCGCATTCATCTTTCATGCCGCCCGAAGCCTTTGAAGAACTTAAGGTGGATACCAAGGGAGAATTTGGCGGTATCGGTATTGTGATCACTATTCAAAAGGGTGTTCTCACCGTGATTTCACCCATTGAAGGCACACCGGCTTATAAAGCCGGGGTAATGGCAGGCGACAGGATCATCAAAGTCGACGGAGAGCCGACCCAAGACCTGATGCTTTGGCAGGCGGTCAAAATGATGAGAGGCACCAAGGGAACGGCCGTAGTCATTACGGTTGTTCGGGAAGGAACACCCAAGCCGATCGATTTTACACTGGTACGTGATATCATCCCGATTGAAAGCGTAAAAAGCGTCGTTTTAAAACCCGGTTATGGATATGTCCGGATTTCCAACTTTCAGGAAAACACCAGTGCAGATCTTGAGAATATGTTGAAAGCATTAGAATCAAAAGACGGGGGCTTGAAAGGGCTTGTATTAGACCTTCGGGATAACCCGGGTGGACTCCTCGATCAGGCCATTGAAGTGTCGGACGTATTTCTGGAAAGCGGGGAAATCGTATCCATCAAGGGACGTTTGAAGCGGCACACAAAAAATTATGGGGCACATCCCAACAAGGTTAAGCAAAATTACCCGATGGTTGTCCTGATTAACGGCGGCAGCGCCAGCGCTTCGGAAATTGTTGCCGGCGCGCTACAGGATCAAAAACGGGCGCTGATCCTGGGGACAACATCTTTCGGCAAGGGATCGGTTCAGACCGTTGAAAGCCTGCGGGACGGCTACGGTCTAAAGTTTACAATCGCCAGATACTACACGCCGAATGGACGCTCCATTCAGGCCCAGGGCATTGTGCCGGACCTGGTGCTGAAGCACCAGTTCATCGACTTAAATGCAGTTGATGAAAGTGAGGAAAGGCTCTTAAAAGAAAAAGATTTGAAAAACCATCTGGAGGCGGAACCGTTTAAGGAACCGGAAGAAAAAGAGACCGAAGACAAGAAACAGGAGAAAAAGCTTAAACAGCAGACCAAATTCCGACACGGCCCGCTTGACACGGAATCCCTTCGGTCTGATAACCAGGTGATGCGCGGGCTCGAGATTCTCTTAAGCTACAATATTTTTAAAAATCTGAAAAACTAACAGAACACAACCTATCCATGGTAAAAAAAAAAGCAGGGCCGGCAAAAAGACCGAAAAAAAGCAAATCCAAGCGTCAGAATATTTTTAAAGCCAACCTCAAAAAAACGATTGCGGGCGTTGCGATCCTGCTGGTTTTGGTGGTTGCCGGCGGATGGCTGCTTCACTATTTGCTGGAGGACCGGCAACAGATAAAAGCGCCGACGCCCGCAAAAAAAGCGCCGGCGCAACAAAAACCGGTCGTGCTTAAACCGACGTTTGAAGTTTTTCCTAAAAAGGATATCCCTGTCCGCGAACCGCTGGTCCCGCCGGCAGTTAAAAAGACCCGTGAACGTCCCCGGGTGGCGATCATCATAGATGATTTGGGTCATGACCCCCAAATGGCCCGGAAATTTATGGATCTCGATGCGGTTTTAACATTTTCAATCCTTCCGTATGGTCCGTTTCATCGTCAGATTGCCGACGCCGTTTATGCAAAAGGGTTTGAAGCCATGCTGCATCTCCCGATGGAGCCGGTTGAGTACCCCCATATCAATCCCGGCAAAGGGGCCCTGCTGACGACAATGACCCCCGACGAGCTGATTGAACAGCTCCAGAAGAACCTGGAAGCGATTCCCCATGCCAAGGGGGTCAACAATCACATGGGATCCCGGATGACAGCCAACTCAACGCAATTGTATCAGATATTTACCATCCTTAAAAAACGCGACCTCTTTTTCATCGACAGCCGCACGACGGCTGAAACTCTTTGCAAACCGTCGGCCCGCCTGTTTCAGTTATCTTTCTCTGAGCGGGATGTCTTCCTGGACAATGTTCAGCAGACCCAAGCGATCCGAAGGCAATTGGATCAGCTGCTCCTGATCGCTGAGAGCCATGGAGAGGCTGTCGGCATCGCCCACCCGTACGCGGTTACCGTTGACGTGCTGCGGGAAATGCTGCCGGAAATTCGAAAAAAAGTCGACCTGGTACCGGCCTCGGCGGTGGTTCACAGCGCAGGATAGCCCTGCAGTTGCAACACAGGGATAATTTGGCCTCGAAAATCCTTTTCTTTACTATCCGATCGGTTGCAGCAGTTCGATGATGATATTGTCGGGCCCATTAAAAAAGGCAATTTTGTTTTTCCCGACTTCTTTTGGGGGGATGGAAAAAACATACCCTTTGGACGACAGTTCCCGATAAGTTTGTTCAACGTCATCCACAGTAAGGCCGATATGGTGAAAACCGTATTGCGCCACCGTTGCACCCGCTGAAACCTTTTCATCATCACGGGCAATCCGTAGATTGATGATGGCGCCGTTTAGATCAAGGGTCGCGCCGTCGACGTTGGAAAAT
This sequence comes from Desulfobacterales bacterium, assembly GCA_029211065.1. Classification (NCBI taxonomy): domain Bacteria; kingdom Pseudomonadati; phylum Thermodesulfobacteriota; class Desulfobacteria; order Desulfobacterales; species Desulfobacterales bacterium. The sequence goes on along the minus strand of JARGFK010000036.1, from coordinate 24,067 downwards.
TGTTTTCTTTCAACCAGGTCGGCACCCAAGGTCTCGGTAAAAAAGGCAATGGTTTTTTCTAAATCGCTGCAAAGCAAATGTAGGTGATGAAGTCGATATGTCATGAACATCTCCTGTAAGTTGTTGGTTCCTGCAACAAAGCCTGTTTTTTTGATTTATGTATCTGCGATTCCGGCCAAACGTTTGGCCGCTTTTTTCTTGGCGTCGGTGTTGCTTTCCCGAAAAATGGTGATTCGATGCGCCTCGGGCGACCCGCCGCCGTGAATATCGGAGATGGTATCGGCGCTTTCCATGGCCATCTTTTCAACCAACCGGTACATCTTGATACGCTTTTCGGTAGGTATCTCGGACGCCCCCTTCAAGTATTTTTTAATCAGGGGTCCGATGTCTTCATTTTCCAAATCGCGATCAGAAGGAAGGTCAGCGACAAACCCGCCGGAAACATCGATCATCAGGCGGGTTGCCTCGGCCATTTCCCGGCCTTCGTGAATTTTGGAAGCGTTTGCCAGAACCGGATCGATGAAATAAGTGCCGGACGGCTCTTTGTGCCCTTCGTATGAAGCAGCCAGGCTGCATCCGTAAAGGGTTTCCGCGCGGTGGATCATATCGATCACTTTTTGCTTGAGATGGCCGGCCTTGGCGGTTCCATTGTAATCCATCATGGTTAATGCAGCTCCGGTCATACAGTCGATTTTACCGGATTTACAGCCGCCATGACTCTGGCGGTGAAAGGCTGAAAATCGGGCAACCATTTCCTGGGCAAATTCCACCTCACCGTACATGAATACCCGTTCCCAGGGGACGAACACATTGTCAAAAATAACGGTGGGGCAATACTTGGAATAGCGGGTGTTGCCACAATCCCATCCATCCAGCTCGCGGGTGTCCAGGCTTGAACGTCCCACAATATGGATCAGACCGGGAGCGTCTGATGGCACCGCAAAAGCAAGGGCAAACTCCTCTTCGCCTTTTCGCAGCGCCCGGGTGGGCAGAACGATAATCTCGTGAGAGGAAACCGAACCGGTCTGATGGGCCTTGGCCCCCCGGACGACGATGCCGTCGTCACGATTTTCAACCACATGGAGATATACATCCGGATCCGGCTGTTCTTTCGGTGAAAGTGACCGGTCGCCCTTAACATCGGTTACGCCGGCGTTAGCGGTAAGATCATTTTTCTGAATATATTTCAAAAATTCGATGAAGCGCGAATAATATGTGGAATTGTACTTCCGGTCGATGTCGAAAGTGACGATGGAAAGGGCTGCGAGGCAGTCCAGACCGGTGCAGCGCTGATGGCAGGTGCCGACCCAGTTGCCCAGGGTGCGGTTTATCTTGACGCGGGCAACCAGGTCCTGAATGGATCCGGGCGGCAGGGTAAAGCGATTTACCGCTTCATGAATCAGCGGACTTTTTGTAACCAGCAGGTCCCGGTATTCCGGCATTTGAGCAAGTTCATAAGTTGCCGCGGTTGCCTCTATTCCGGCCCTTAAGCGGGGGTTGTCAACAACATTTTCTATCTTTTCGCCGAACATATAAACCGTCGGCTTCATATTACGTAGTGATTCAATGTATTCGTTTTTTGTCTTAAGTCCCATGACAAATTCTCCTGCCTGACAATTCTATTCAGGTTTAAAAAGCTTAACCGTATCGAAGCCAAGCGCGAATGCCTGGTGGTTCATATCCACTTTTCCCTTGGGAACGGCCTCAGCAATGGCCGTTTCCAGCGCCTTGCGGCTCACCACTTCAGTTAAGCGGCACAAAGCCCCGAGCATGATCATGTTGGTTACGATCATATCCTGAATCTGATTTCGAGCAAGGGAGGTCGCCGCAACGCCATAGGCGTTCTGGATACCGTCGGGGACTGTCTGGATCAGGTCTGAATCAAAAATTAAAATCCCGCCGGGCTGAAGGGTCCCGGCAAAACGGTCAATGGCGTCCTGGGCCTGGGCGACCAGGATATCCGGCCGGATGACCCGCGGAAACAGGACCGGGCGATCCGACACGATGACCCAGGCGGCGGCGAACCCGCCCCTTAACTCCGCAGAGTATGCCTGGGTTTGAACCGCATATTTATGGTCGTAGGTGACGGCGGCAGATCCGAATATGACTCCGGCCAAAATCGACCCCTGCCCGCCGACGCCGGCCAGGGTTATTGCTTGTTGTGACATTGAGCCTCCTGCCCCATTTGATGCTTCAAATCCATCCATTGGCTGGAAAGTTCGGGCTTTTCAATATCAACAAATTCACCGATGACAATTCGGCCCGCGAGTTCCTCCCTGCTTAACCCGGATGCTTTACTGAAACTGATACTGTTTTTCTTATAATGCTGGAGAAAATCTGTGGCCTTGCCCAGCTTGCTGACCCGGCCGAACTGGACCGGACACTGGCTGATGGCTTCAATCATGGCAAACCCTTTTTTTTGAAGGCCCTTTTTGATGGAGCGGGTCAGCTGGCGCGGGTGGGCCGTGGTCCAGCGGGCCACGAATGGGGCGCCGGCGGCGACAATCGTTGCGGAAATGTCCAGTGGATGTTCCATGGTCCCATAAGGGCTCGTGATGGTGGTCAGGCCCAGCGGGGTGGTGGGGGCAGTCTGGCCGCCGGTCATGCCGTAAATGCCGTTATTGACCAGGACGACAGTCAAATCAATATTTTTTCTGGCGGCATGAATGAGATGGTTCCCGCCGATGGCGGTCAAGTCGCCGTCGCCGCTGACGACCATTACATTCATATCCGGCCGGCCGAGTTTGACACCGGTGGCAAACGCCACCGGGCGGCCATGGGTGGTATGCAGGGTGTCGGCTGCAAAGAGCGGGCTGGGGATCCAGGCCGAACAGCCGATGCCGGATACAAAGACAAAATCATCCATCTCCAGGCCAAGCTCGTCAATGGCCCGCAGAATGGCCTGGGCCACAATCCCGTTGCCGCAACCCGGACAGGTGGTGGTACGCGTGACATGGGGTCGGGTATATTTTCGTAAAGGATGCTCAATTGCGTCCATCAGGTAGTCTCCTGAATGTATTTTAAAACATCATCGGGGTCGGGAATCTGGCCCAGGATCCGGGGTCCCATAAAATCGACACGACAATACGCGGCCGCATCGGCTTTAATATAGGGGAAAAGCTGGCCGGTATTGTTTTCCAGAACAACCATCCGCTTGACCTTTTGGGCAGCCGCTTCAATCTCTTTGGAGGCGAACGGCCAGATTGTCTTTAAGCGAAGCAGACCGATTTTGAATCCGGCGGCGCGACCCTTTGCCAGGGCGGCTTTGGCTGAACGTGAAACCGTGCCGTAGCTGACAAGGAGTGTATCCCCGCTGCGATAATCGCTTTCGGTTTCGACGATACGGTCCCGCTGGGTTAGAATTTTTTCAATGGGTTTCATAATAAAAGCATGCATGCTCGCCGGATCGCTCAGGTTGCGCATCCCGTTTTTATCATGGCAGGAACTGGTAACATGGGCTTTGAGCCCACGGCCGAAAACCGGCATGGGTGCAACGGCCGGATCCAGGAAATCCTGACGGGACATCGGATCGGTCCCCGGCGCAGGTATTTTGCGGTTTAGCAATGATACATTGTCCTGGGCGGGAATCACCACCTGCTCGCGCATATGGCCGATGAAAGCATCCGCCAGTATAAAAACCGGCACCCGGTATGTTTCTGCCAGGTTAAAGGCCCGGATGGTCATGTCAAACATCTCCTGGGGACTTTCAGGACTCAGGGCAATAATCTGGTAATCCCCATGAGAACCACGGGCCGCCTGGATCACGTCGCCGGCCACCCCGACGGAGGGTACACCGGTTGAGGGACCGAGTCGCTGTACGTCAACAATTACCAGCGGCGTCTCAGTCGCCACCGCAAACCCTATATTTTCCTGCATCAGGCTGAACCCGGGGCCTGAAGTGGCGGTCATGGCTTTACAGCCGGCCCAGGAAGCACCGATGGCCGCACAAATGGCGCTGATTTCATCCTCGGTTTGTAGAAACCCGCCGCCGGCACCCGGAAGTAAAACCGATAGCCGGTTGACAATTTCGCTGGCGGGTGTAATGGGATATCCGGAGACAAAATTACAGCCGGCGGCAATGGCCCCTTCCGCCAGAGCGATATTGCCCATAATAAAATGGGCCCCGGCCGGCAGTCTTTCTTCTTTTTTCATTTTGGTTCCTTGGTTTTCTTTTTCTTTGCCACCACAATTGCCATATCCGGGCAGGAGACCATGCAGTTCATACATACTGTGCAGGGATCTTCATCAATAACCCTTGGCGGCAGAAAGCCCCTTTCATTCATCTCATGGGAGGGCGCAAACAGATTCTTGGGACATACCGACATGCAGATCCCGCAATCTTCAATACCTTTGCACGAATTTTTTAATATAATTATTTCTGACATCTTACCTCAGCCCCTGACATTTTATTTCTTCGGCCTAAAATTCGAATATTATTTACACCGGGGTGGTATTCAGTATGATTTTTCCTAAAAACTTGCTCGTTACAAAACATATAAAATCATTTTAGTCAATCGCAATCCGCTCTATGTTTTAAGTTGTTCCCTTATGGTTTGCTGCATCTGCGTTACCTTTTGAGATTCATACCCGTTAACTTCGGCCTTAGCCCAAACAACGGTTGTTTATAAAATTTTATTGTTACTAAAATTGTTATTTGTTATAAAACCTCAAACATTCATCTGGGGTTCAAGGGGGGAAAAATGAATCAAAGAAAAATCGGCATATTAAATCCAGGGAATATGGGCATAAGGGTCGCGGAAACTATCCGGAATGCCGGAAACAATGTTTACTGGGTTTCCGAAGGCCGTGGGCCACAGACCCATGAGCGGGCCTCAGCAATAGGTCTTAAGGACGCCCAAAATCTGAAAACATTGTGTGCTACCTGTTCGGCCATCGTAAGCGTATGCCCGCCCCATGCGGCTGAAGCGGTTGCCGATCAGGTTTCCACGCTTGGGTTCAAAGGCCTTTACCTTGATGCAAACGCAATTTCACCGCAACGGACAAAACGGATCGCCCAGGTGATTCAAAAAGCAGGAGCAGATTTTGTTGACGGCGGTATTATCGGCAACCCACCAACGAAACGGGGAATGACCTGGTTGTATCTGTCAGGATCCAGTGCCGACGAGGCGGCCTCTTTTTTTACTGGCGGTCCCCTTGAAACCAGTGTGATCGGCGAGGAAATCGGAAAAGCGTCGGCTCTAAAAATGTGTTACGCCGCATATACAAAGGGCACGACTGCATTGTTGTGTGCAATACTGGCCACGGCATCGGCTTTTAACGTCAGTGAAGAACTTTATGAGGAATGGTCCCGAAACGGTTCGACATTTGCGGATGAGTCCAAAGACAAGGTAAGGCTTGTTACCAAAAAAGCCTGGCGCTTTATTGGTGAGATGAAAGAAATTTCGTCCACTTTTGAGTCGGCGGGATTGCCGGGCGGGTTTCATGAGACAGCGGCAAATGTCTATACCCGACTCGCAGGCTTTAAAGATGCTCCCTCCCTTCCGACAATAGAAAGTATATTGGAAGCGATGAAACATGAATAAAATGAACTGTCAGGCCGGGCGTATCACCTGGTGCCTTTTCGGGGGCAGCAGGCGAACCAAAAGAAATAATCGGGTGTTTTTATTTTGCTTGGCAGGTAAATATCTTAAAATGGATAGCCAAATAATCAAATCCGAAAAAAGGAGTATAAATCAGTGAAAGTGGTTCCGAATTTCAAAGTTGTTGAAGGGTGGGAGAAGCTGCCTAAGGGGTATGTCCATAAGGACGTGGACGGGGTGGCGGTCGACTCCAAGGATAACGTTTATCTGATGACCCGGAAAGACGCCAGAGTTATCGTCTACGACAGGGGCGGCAATTTTCTTCGTTCCTGGGGTGAAGGCATATTCACACAGCGTACGCACGGGATTGCCATCGATTCGAACGACATGATTTACACGGTTGACGACGGCGATCATACCGTTCGTAAATTTACGCCCGAGGGAAAACAGGTGATGATGATCGGTACCTCCGGCAAGGCCTCGGATACCGGCTACGACGGAAAGAACATGGATAGTGTCAAAAAAGGCGGCCCGCCCTTTAACCGGCCCACCGATGTCGCCATTGCTTCAAACGGCGATCTTTACGTCTGCGACGGTTACGGCAACTCACGGGTGCATCGTTTTAGTGCCGACGGGAAGCTTATCCAGTCCTGGGGCGAGCCTGGAACCGGCGCCGGCGAGTTCATCCTGCCGCACGGTATCGGGATTTCTCCTGACGGGCGCGTTTTCGTGGCCGACCGGGAAAATGATCGTATTCAGATTTTCTCCCTTGATGGAAAGTATCTTGACATGTGGACGCACGTCCAGCGGCCCACAGACATTTCCTTCGACAAGGAAGGGCGGGTTTACGTATCGGAGCTTTGGTGGAAACCCGGGAGCATGTCTTTCACCAACGGTCCGGTCAGATTCGATCTGCCGGGAGGTGTAAGGCTTCTGGACCTTGGGGGCAACCTGCTGTCGCACTGGTGCAGCGCCGACCGTGAAGCTCCCGGAAATTTCGTTGCGCCGCATACCCTGTGCGTGGATTCGCGTGGTGATATGTATGTGGGCGAGGTTACCCATACCTTCGGCGTATCGCGCGGCGGTGTGCGCGAGGACGCCCATACCTTTCAGAAGTTTGCGTGTGCCTAACGGGCGACTTGCCCGAGCGGGCTGCCATTTTGGAGTCGGCTGAGATTGAATCCGCGACAACGAGCGAAATCCACGCAGATGGATCATGCACCTATTTTTCAGCAATTGACAATAAGGACATAGCTCGATAAACCATCTGCATCTTACAACAGGAGATGCTTTTATCCAGCGGCGTATACATACAAAAGGGGTGTTATATGAAATTTCCTAAAATGGCGAAAATAAATCAGACCTTTGATCCTCAGCATATTGGGGATGTCCGTGCGGAGACGTACAGGGAGGTATCGGCGCTCCGGCTTCAAGAAAAAGTAAAAGCCGGGGAGACGGTGGCCATAACAGGGGGCAGCCGGGGCATCGCCAATATTGACTTAATAACACGGGGCGTCGTTGACGAACTGAAAAAAACAGGTGCGCAGCCATTTATCTTTCCGTCCATGGGCAGCCACGGCGGCGCAACGGATAAGGGGCAGTTAAAGGTTCTTGAAAATTTAGGAATAACCGAAGCGGCCATGGGATGCCCCGTGCACAGCAGCATGGCGGTGGTCTGCCTGGGAGATGCCAGTGACGGCTATCCGATATATGTGGACAAATATGCCAATGAGGCGGATCATATTGTTGTCGTCAATCGGGTAAAGCCGCATACAAAGTTTGAAGGTCCCATCGAAAGCGGTCTTATGAAGATGATGGCCATCGGCATGGGCAAACACAAAGGCGCCGAATACTATCACAGCGCTGCAGTAAAATTAACATTTCAAAGGATCGTCGAAAATGTCGGACTGGAGGTGATCCAGAGATGCCCGGTTCTTTTTGGATTGGGCATTGTTGAAAACGCCTATCACCAGACCTGCCTGATCAAGGCGCTGCAGCCGGAATCTATTTTTGAGGGTGAAAAGAAACTGCTGGCCGCGTCAAAAGAGCGGATGGCCCGGATTCCGTTTGATGCGATCGATGTGCTGGTGATCGATCAGATCGGAAAAGATATATCCGGGACCGGGATGGACACCAAGGTCATCGGCCGCAACCGTGATATTTTGGGCGACTTTATAACCGGCCCGCGGCCTAAACGGATATATGTGAGAGACTTGACGGCCGCAACCGAAGGAAGTGCGATTGGAATTGGTTTTGCCGATTTTACCACCACGCGGCTCGTCAACAAGATGGACCGGCATAAGACCTATGTCAACTGCCTGACGGCCATCAGTCCGGAAAAAGGGGCCATCCCGATGTATTTTGACACCGACCGGGAGGCATTGGCGGCCTGCTTCAGTTCCATCGGCGATATCCCCATGGCGCAGGTCCGAATGGTCCATATCAAAAATACTTTGGATCTAGAAAATATTTCTGTTTCACAAGCACTTGAAAGTGAAATCAGGCAAAAACCGGGCCTGAAAATCCTTGGGAAATGGAATGAGATGGAACTTGACAAGGCTGGCGACCTAATCAGTCCGTTTGCCGGCTGACCGGTTAATTACAGCAACATCATTAAAACCTGAAGCAAGACATGATGCAGTGTTATGCCTTGGAAAGGATTGTCTCATCAAACGGACATTCCTCCATACAACTGAAAGACTGGATGCCGGATGGGAAAGCGCATTAAAGAAAAACTGATGGAATTCCTTGGGCCCGAACAGGTCACAGACGGTCTAATCGATATGATATCCTATTCATACGATGCATCGGATCATTCGCATCGACCCTTGGCGGCCGTCTGGCCCGTCAATACCGAACAGGTCATAAGGGTACTTCAATTGGCGAATCAGGAACGTTTTGCGGTTATCCCCAGGGGCGCCGGAACGGGCCTGGCAGGGGCAGCCGTTCCCAGCCAGGGCCGGGACAGTGTCGTCTTGGACCTTATGCGAATGAATAAGATCGTGGGTATCCATATCCTCGACCGGCAGGCGATTGTCCAGCCGGGAGTCATCTATGCGGAGCTGGATAAGGAGCTGGCCAAGGTGGGGTATTTCTTTCCGCCAGACCCGGCGTCATCCATGGCCTGTACGATTGGCGGCAATGTTGCGACCAATGCCGGCGGCATCCGGGGGGCTAAATACGGCACGACCCGTGATTATGTCCTGGGGCTGGAAGTCGTACTTCCCTCCGGCAAGTTGATGCGGACTGGTTCCCACTGCATCAAGTCCAGTTCAGGGCTGGATATCGCCCGTCTGTTTGTGGGCTCTGAGGGCGTCCTGGGGGTCATCACCGAGATTACCCTCAAGATTAATCCGAAACCCTTGGCCTTTCACACGGGACTGGCCTACTTTGCGAGCCTTAAAGCAGCCGGAGAGGCAGTGGCGGGTATCATGAGCTCCGGCATCGTCCCCAGTGTGATGGAAATCATGGATTCAAATACCTTGGAACTGCTGAAGAATAATAACAAAATGGAGATAGCCCAGGCAGAGGCCTGTATTCTGGTGGAAACGGACGGCTATACCGATGCGGAAGCCGAATTTCAGATGGATAAGGTTATCGAGGTCTTTACCCGCTGCGGCGCCATCGAACAGCAGACGACCAGTTCATCGGAAAAGTCGGCCAAACTCTGGCGGATCAGAAAATCCATTTCAGGATTGGCGGCGTCCATGCGTCCGAACAACGTGAGTGAAGATGTCACCGTACCGATTTCCCAGGTGCCGGTCATGCTGGATGAGATTGCCAAAATCGTTCGCGAGGAAGGATTCCCTTTCGTGATATTCGGGCATGCGGGTGATGGGAATCTGCACCCAAAGGTCATGTATGACAAGAATGAGCCCGACCAGGTCCGGCGGCTCGGCAATGTTGTGGAGAAAGTTTTCAGGCTCACCTGCGCGCTGGGGGGCACCCTGACCGGGGAGCACGGGATCGGGCTGGCCAAAGCCCCCTACATGTCACTGGAGCATGATGCCGAAGCTATGGCCCTCATGCGGGGAATCAAGCGCCTGGTGGACCCCAACAACATCCTGAACCCGGGCAAAATGGATCTGGATTGATACAAGTCTTGCCGCGAATGGACTCGCTGTTGCGGTTCAAGTTGTAAAGATTGGTTAAAAAGTTTTACCTAAGCGCCTGCTATTACCTCTCTTAATTTGCCGCCGTTTTCTTTCAGCCAGTTATATAGAATGCCGATATCCGTACCCAGATTGAAATGACGAACGCCCATATCCAGATAGTATTTCATCTGATCGATACCGGCAATTTCGGCGCGGGCGGGAATGCCGTATTTAGCTGCTTTTTCAAAGACAAGACGTTCAGCCGTTTTGATTTTGGGGTCACTTTTTTTCCCTGCCAGCCCGACGCTCATGGAATAATCCGACGGACCCCACTGAATCATGTCGACCCCCCGGACCGAGAGTATTTCATCGAGCTGATCGACGGCCGATTGTTTTTCGATCATCACGACGATGACAACATCCCGGAGCGCCTGAACGTAATCAGGGCCGCCCCCGTACCCCATGTACGTAAAGCGACGCATGCCGGCGCCGTGGGTTCCACCGTCTTCAGGCGTATCCGGGCGGGTGATTCTCACACATTCGCGAACGTCATCGGCGGACCGGCAGTCGGCAAAATTGACGCTCTGGAATCCGGCGCCGATGCCGCGCTGGGCCAGAAACCCCCGGTGCTCCGCATCGACTTTGATCATGGCGGACATGTCGAAAAGTTCCACCGCACGACAAAAATTATCCAGTGCATACAGTTCAAAAGGGGCATATTCAGCTAGGAATTCGATATAGTCGAACATGCCGGTATGACCGATGACTTCGGCAATAGACGGCCAGCTGCTTTGCACCCGTGTGCCGACAGTCGGTTTGCCTGCCTTCAGCAATTCGCGCAATTTATTTTTTCTCATCATAATCTCCTTTATGGCAACAAGCGGTATATTCAGAAAACCGATAAAGATCCGAAAGTTTTCCGATGGTGGTTAGCCGGAAATTTATGGGCAATTTAAAGCACTTCCGGATTGAGTGGATACTTAGGCGGATCGCCGCGCAGGACGCTGAGAACATCTTCCACGACGGTTAGTCCCATGCGCTTTCGTCCTTCATCCGTGAAACTGGCCAGATGGGGCGTCAGTACCACATTGTCTAAAGAAAACAAAGGATTGTCTTCTGCAGGCGATTCGGGATCGTATACATCCAGGCCGGCACCGGCTATCTTGTTCTGCTGCAGGGCTTCAACCAAGGCGCGTTCGTCCGCAAGGGGCCCGCGCGAGGCGTTGATGAAAATCGCATCTGCTTTCATTGCGGCGATCACTTGGCGGTTGACCACCTGGTGGGTCTGATCGGTCAGGGGACAGTGCAGCGAAAGGACATCAACCTTGCGCGCCATTTCCACAAGGTCGTTTTCATAAACAGCGCCCCAGGCTTCCACCTCCGACCGATCCAAAAGCGGATCAAAAACATGGATCTCCATTTCCAGGGCAGACCGACACATTTGCGCAAAGCGTTTTCCGATGCGGCCGAATCCGACAACGCCGACACCGGCGCTAAACAATTCGCGTCCGATGACCTGATCCCGGATATGGAAATTACCCGCACGGATTTCCCTGTCCAGCAGGGACAATTTGCGTGCCGTCGCCATCATCAGCGTAAAGGCGTGTTCGGCCGTGGATTCCGTAGGGCCAAAGGGCGTAAACACCACCGGAATGTTCCTGCGGTTTGCCGCTTCAACATCGACGGTTTCGACGCCGGCGCCGTGGCGCCCGATGACTTCAATGACTTTGCAGTGATCGATTACTTCTGCGGTAAAATCCAACCCGAGACAGAGGACAACCCCCTGCACCCCGGAAAGCATGTCCATAAGTTCCGCACGGGATGCTTTAAACGGGGTCAATATCCGGACCTCTTCCGACAGTCTTTTCAAGGCATCCGGGTGAATCGGCTTGTTGACGAGAACCGTTTTCATATAGTCTCCTTTGAGATCAAGTGGTCATGCCGGTATTCCACATACGGAACACAGCTATATTCATTTGTAATTTTTACAGGCGCCATAGATCTGATTTAAGCCGTTGGTAACACAACCGCTGTCCGAGCCCACGACAAAAAAAGTGTACCCCATTTCAATCCACGCTGTAAGATAATCGGACCTGGGGGTCAGGATTCCAGCGGCTTTACCGTGCTGTTTGCAGGCATCGGATACTTTTTCAAGGGCGGCGATAAAGTCGGGGTGGTCAAATTTTTTAACAATTTCCATATTGATGCTCAAATCAAAGGGGCCCACAAACAGAACGTCAACGCCCGGAACCGCAGCAATTTCAGCGGCGTTGTCCACCGCTTCCCGGGTTTCAATCTGCACGATTGTCAGGAGATTGTCATTTGCCTTGGCAAAATAATCCTCGAAATTTTGGCCGAACCCACACGATCGGGGAGACTGCGCGACCCCGCGAATTCCTTCGGGCTGGTAGCGCATGGATTGGGCGGCCAGCCGGGCTTCGGCCTTGGTGTTGACATACGGCACCATGATGCCGCTGGCGCCCAGATCAAGAACCCGTTTGAAGCGAGGTGCCTCATTCCAGGCGATCCTTACAACCGGCGGGGCGTTGCCCAGACTGGCGACCTGAATCTGGGTAATCAGCTCACTGTGGTCGCCGGCCCCATGTTCACAGTCGATCCAGGTCCAATCAAAGCCGGCGGCGCCGATCATTTCAACGGTGAGGCTGGAACCCAGTTGGGCGCCTACGCCGAACATGAGTTCCCGGCGCAGCACGCGGTCACGTATAAACTTCATTTATACCTCCTTGTTGGGAAAAAGATAAAAATTGTGTCCTGTTATCGGGAAGAATGAAACATTCTATAATGAAAATTAAAATTTGCAACTATCATTCGAGTTGAGTATAGTACGTACCTTGCGGCGGATATAAATATTTTTTATTAAAACAGAAATGGAGAAATAAAAATGCCAGAGTTAGCCTATGTCAACGGCACGTTTCTGCCGATTGAAAAAGCGATGGTGCCGGTTGAAGACCGGGGATACCAGTTCGGGGATGCCGTCTACGAATATATTGCCAGTTACAACGGCCGCCTGTTTTTCCAGGAAGCCCACCTGGACAGGCTCGACCGGTCATTGAACGCGCTCTCTTTTCCGGCAATTTCCAAGGAAAATATAAGGGAAGCGGTTAATGAGCTTTTCCATAAGGCCGCTTTGGCGCGGGCAGGGGTGTATATCCAGATTTCCCGCGGGGTCGCTCCCCGGAATCATGCGTTTCCCGATGCGCCGCAGGCCCAGGTGGTGATGACCGTCCGCAAGGTGCATGAAACCGATCCGAAACTGAGGCAAGCGGGTGCTGTAGCGATCACCGTGAAAGATTTCCGGTGGGGGCGCTGCGACATTAAGACGGTACAGATTTTAGCCAACGTTTTGGCCAAACAGAAAGCGGTTGACAGCGGCGCATATGATGCCATTTTTGTGGCCGAGAACGGGGTGGTGCGCGAGGCCACCAGTTCCAATGTGTTTATTGTTGTACAGGGAACCCTTGTTACCCATCCGTTGACAGAAAACATCCTGCCGGGAATAACCCGGGCGGTTGTATTAAACTGCGCGAAAGAAATGCAACTTGAAACCGCCGAGCGGTTTTACGGGATTGAAGAATTATACGGGGCCGAAGAGGTTTTCCTGACGGGAACAACCACCGAAGTGCTTCCCATCGTCACAATAGACGGGAAGACTATCGCCGATGGCCAAGTGGGGCCATTTAGCAGGCGACTTGGGGATGCGCTGCGGAAAAAGTGCATCGAATCGGAATAGAACCCATTTGCATTTTTGAGATGGGTTCTCGTCTCACCCCAGTATTAGTCGCTGGGGGTCGCAAACCTCCCGCAGAATCCTGAGTTCATGCTGGGAAGGCGGCGCCACCTCGGTTGCCCGGGAAATGTCCACCGTAAATCCCATATTGTCAAGTATGCGGTCGGGGTCAACTCCGGGGTAGTATCCGCCCAGATACATTTCTTTGGTTCGATCGTCAAAATACAAGATTCCCATATTTGTGATGACAGCATAGGGACCGCCGTCCGGGAGTCCGACCCTTTTCCGTCCGTCAGGGCCGTCGATCCATCCCGGGCTGGTGACATAATCAACCTTGGAGACAAATTTTCTTTTTTCATGCTGCATGAAAATGATGGTTCGGCTGACAAAAGAAGCCACATCGCTGGCGCCCCCGCTTCCGGAAAACCGGACGGCGGGTTTGTGGTAGTCGCCGATGACAGTGGAGTTTAAATTGCCGAACCGGTCGATCTGGGCGGCCCCCAGAATGCCGATGACATGGCTGCCGGTTATTCTATTCTGCATGGTGGCAAAAGCGTCTGCCAGGCTTCCGTTGACGGAAGTCCAGAACATGACCCGGGAATCCGCCACTGTCAGCGGGATTTCTTCTAAAACCGAGTCGATCGCTCCGGTTTCGAAAAACAAGACGCTCTGGGGTGCGCTGATATGTTTGGCGGCCATGGCGGCCAGCATGGATATGCCGGTGCCGCAAAAAACAATATCACCATCTTGAATCTGGCGGGCCGCTGCGATTGCCATCATTTCCCGCGGGGTATATTCTGTCATGATTCTCTCCAAATCATCTTCTGTCCAGTCCGACGGCATATCCTTTCTGCGGATCCGCCTTGATCCGGTTGATGCGCTCCGGGCCGATGAGTTTTAACATGTCCTGATGGTCTCTGACGCCGTAGACGTATCTGTCAAGGTACGCTTTGAACTGCGTATCGTCCTGCGCCGATTTCAGATATTCATTCAAATAAACCGGATCATAGTCATAGCAGCGGTGACAGGACGTGGGAAAAGCGCCCAAGGGGATATGGACGACCGCATCCACATAGAAAAAAGGAATCTGGTTTTGGTCCGGATCTGCCCTCAAATCATCCGTGCTGACGATTTCTTCACAGGTAAGAATGACGTGTTGGGCGGATTTGGCCTGTTCGATATCGGAAAAGGTCAATCCGTTGATACGGGCGGTACCCTGGGCATCTGCTTTTTGAACATGTAAAATCGCCACATCGGTATTGATGGCCGGGACCAGAACCACTTTCGGCACTTCGCCCGTCGTATCAAAGGGATTATCCGCAACAATCAGTTTCCGGTCGGGAATTTTCGGATCTTTTTTGCGCACGGCTTCAGAAAATCCCCATTTATTGATGATGTCGGTTCCCAAAGAGGCGCGGGTGGGCAGATAGGGAACTCCCATGGCGCCGGCCATGAATCTTAACGTCATCTGATAGTTGGTATAGTCTTCAACGGAAAGGGCGCCCGCTTCAACCGCCTTGCGAAAGCGAACACAGGTTGAAGCAAACCGGCCGTTTCCGCCATATGCGATTTCCAACTTTGCCAAACAGCCGGCGCCGATGAGTTCATCAACGCCCTGCCCGTTGGAATGGGCATAAAGATGAAGGTTTTTGATGTCCTGCCGGATGATTTCATATACAGCCGCCATGGGGTTTCGGACCATGGTAAAACCGCCGATAGATATATGGCAACCGTCGAAAACATAACGTTTTATGGCCTCGGCAAGGGGCATTATTTTGTTTGAATCGCCTTTTTCAATGCGCATGAATCGCAATCTCCTGGAAGATGAGATTTAACTGCCTGTTAAGTTTGCGGCAACGTTCCTGAAAGACGGGGTCGCTGCTTGTTTCATAATATAAAACGATGTTTTAAAAAAAATTATGACAAATTTCAGGGTTGATTGTCAAGAGGCATTTGCAGCAACGGAGAATCGGAAAGCGGGAGAAGCGCCGCACAAAAAATTCTTGACAAAAGCCCTGCGGGTCTGACATAAGTTTCGCTGTTAATAAAACATTGTTTTATATTATGAAACAAACGACACCTACATTCAACTCGGTTGAAAAAGCCCTCAAAATTCTGAAAGCATTTGAAGGGGAGCGACCCTATTGGGGTGTCAGAGAACTCAGTACGCATTTGGGATTCAGCCCGGCAACCGTCCAGAGAATTCTCCAGACCCTGAAATCGTATGCCTTTGTTGATCAGGACGCCCAAACCCGCCAGTATCGGCTGGGCAATATTTATTTTAGTTTTTTACATTCGCTGCAGCGCACCTATCCGGTTACACAGGCGGCCCAGTCCTATATGATGCAGCTGCTTTCCCGGACGCAGGAAACGGTCCATCTGAACGTCATCGAAAGAAATGAACGCATCTGTATCGACAATAGGGAATCTTCCCAGAACCTTAAAGGATTTATGCCGGTCGGCAGCCGCTCGCCCCTATATGCCGGGGCATCTTCCAAATGTCTGCTGGCGTTTTCAGGGCAGGAATTTATCGAATCATACCTGCGGCAGGTCAAACTGGCGGCGATTACAAAAAACACCCTGATCGACAAAAAGAAAATTCAGGCAGAACTTGAAACCATTAGGAAACAGGGGTATGCCGCCAGTCTGGGCGAACGCAATCCGGGTCTGGGGTCGCTGAGCGCGCCGATACTGGACTACCGGGGGTCACTGCTGGCGTCGATCAGTCTGGCCATTCCGGAAATGCGTTACCGGGATCAAAAACTCAGAAAAAAATACGTCAGGGAGTTGCTGCTGGTTGCCAAAAAATTTTCTGAAGCAATGGGCGCTCGCGATGCCCATTAGAACCGGCCCCATAATTATAAGGGCTGATAAATCCTGTTGAAGCAGGGGTTACGTATCACTTAACTGCGGCCGCAATTGGTTCCGGAGCAGTCAACGGTTTAGGGGTCGAAATTTTATTCACCGTTTCGGCCGATTAACATTAAAATGCGGAGGAGGAAAACATGGATTTTAAATTATCGGATGATCTTGAGATGTTGCGAAAGGTGGTGCGGGAGTTTGCCACCAAGCAGATTGCCCCGTTTGCCGATGAATGGGACGAAAAGCATTACTTCCCTTACAAGGAAGCCATCAAGCCCATGGGAGAGCTGGGATTTTTTGGGACCGTCATCCCGGAAGAATTTGAAGGTACGGATATGGGTTGGCTGGCGGCCATGATCATCACTGAAGAAATCGCGCGGGCATCCAGTTCGCTCAGGGTCCAGGTCAACATGCAGGCCTTGGGATGCGCTTATACGATTTTTAAATACGGCAACGATGAAATAAAGAAAAAATATATCCCCAAGCTGGTGGAGGCCGATTATATCGGTGGGTTCGCCATCACGGAACCGGATGCGGGCTCGGATGTTATGGCCCTGGCGTCCAAGGCGGAAGACAAAGGCGACCACTGGCTTTTGAATGGATCCAAGACATGGATTTCCAATGCCGATATTGCCGATGTCGTTATCTACTATGCCTATACCGATCGTGACCAGGGCTCCAAGGGACTGTCTGCATTTGTGGTGGAACTCAAAAATTTCAACGGTGTCAAGACTTCAAAACTGGATAAAATGGGATCCCATTCATCCCCCACCGGCGAAATATTCCTGACCGATACAAAAGTGCCCAAGGAAAATATTCTCGGAAAACCCGGCGACGGCGCCAAAATTGTATTCAGCTCCCTGAACCAGACCCGTCTTTCGGCTGCAGCAGGAGGGGTCGGTCTGGCACAGGCCTGTCTGGACGCGTCCGTAAAATACTGCAAGGACCGAAAACAATTCGGAAAATCAATCGGCGAGTTTCAGATGAACCAGGATATGATCGCCCAGATGTCCACTGAAATCGAGGCGGCGCGGCTGCTGGTGTATAAAGCAGCCTGGACAAAGGACCAGGGCAAACTGGACAATGGCCTGGATGTGGCCCAGGCAAAGTATTTGGCCGGGGAGGCGGTCACGCGGGCGGCAACCTTTGCCATGAGAATTCTGGGCGCTTACGGTTACTCCACCGAGTATCCGGTTGCCCGCTACTATCGGGATGCACCGACCTATGCCATGGTGGAAGGTTCGGCCAATATCTGCAAATGGATCATCGCCCTTGATCAGCTCGGTGTCCGCAAAGCGAACCGGTAACCGGCGGGGATTCTGAAAAATACGGATTGTCGGGTTGCATCTCGCCCGCGGTTCCGGCAGCGAAAGGACATTATCGTTTTGAGCAAAACAGTCGTTGAAAAAACAAAAGAGACGGCAGCCCTTTACTTTAAGGATGTTTCCGGTGAAAGGCCTTTTGAACTGTGGAAGGCGTTTGACAAGGATTTGGCAAAAGATTTGTCCCTGTTTATTACCGGCCAGATGTATGCCCGGGAAAAAATACCCCATCAAACCCGGCAGCTGGTTACGGTTGCCGCTTTGACGGTGCTTTCCCGCCCGGATGAACTGAACCTGCATATTCAGGCGGCCTTGAATGTGGGCTGCACCCCGCAGGAGATTGCAGAAGTCATTTTTCAAACGGCTGTTTATGGCGGTGTGCCTGCCACGAACGAGGCCTTGAAGGAGCTCCGGGCGGTGTTGACCGAAAGAGGCCAGTGGCCGCTTCGATAGTGCATTGAACCGGGCTGCCTTGGTATAAAATGCGACTTGACATGCTGCTTCGGTCTGGTATAGGTATTTAGCCAAACCAAACAATGTTTCATTATGTGGAACAGGCCTTCTTCCAATCAAATCTGAAAGGAGATGCGTTGTGTATGAGGCTTTAAGCGTTTTCGTTGCCGGCATCAGCGGTGTATTTTTAGGAATGGCGCTTCTTTACATTTCCATTAAGATCGTGTCCGGCGTGACCAGTCGATTGAATTCCGGCGAAGGTGAAAAATGATTCTGATTGAAGAAACACTGGCAATGTTTAAAACGTCCGGATTCTTTTTTGTGACACCCGGCATGGTCGTCATGTGGGCCATCGGTTTTACCCTGATCTATCTAGCGATCGCCCGGGATTATGAGCCGCTGCTGCTGCTCCCCATCGGTTTCGGAATTGTTCTTGCCAATCTTCCCCTGGCCGACCTGATGAAACCGCACGAGGGGCTTTTGTGGCGGTTTTATCACTACGGCATTCAGTGGGAAATTATTCCGCCCCTGATCTTTCTGGGGCTTGGCGCCCTGACCGATTTCGGGCCGATGCTGGCCCGTCCGGTCTTGATCTTTCTGGGCGCCGGCGCCCAGGCCGGCGTCTATATTACATTTTTTGTTGCCTATGCCATCGGTTTTGACCTGAAAGAAGCGGCCACCATCGGTATCATCGGGGGAGCGGACGGCCCCACCACCATCTTTCTGGCCACCAAACTGGCGCCCCATATGCTGGGAAGCTGTGCGGTGGCGGCCTATTCCTATATGGCGCTGGTGCCCATTATTCAGCCGCCGATCATGAAGCTGCTGACCACCAAAGAAGAACGCGTCATCAAAATGAAAAAACTGCGTAAAGTCTCTCGGCTGGAAAAGGTTCTTTTCCCCATGGTTTCCGCGCTGGTGATTATTTTGCTGGTTCCGGCGGCAGCGCCGCTCATGGCCATGTTTATGATCGGCAACCTATTCCGTGAAGCCAAAGTGGTGGAGCGGTTAAATCATGCCGCCCAGAACGAGCTGCTCAATATTGTTACGATTTTCCTGGGTCTGCCCATTGGGGCCACCATGAATGCTGAATCGTTTCTGCAGCCCAAGGTTATATTTATCTTTTTTCTGGGTTTGTTTGCGTTCATGATCAGTACGGCCACCGGCGTGCTTCTGGCAAAGCTCATGAATCTTTTTGCCAAGGAAAAAATCAATCCGCTGCTGGGCGCTGCCGGCGTTTCGGCGGTACCCATGGCGGCCAGGGTTGTGCACAAGGTCGGAGCGGAGGCGGATAAAAAGAACTATCTGTTGATGTACGCCATGGGGCCGAACGTCGCCGGGGTCATCGGTACCGTGATAGCCGCCGGCGTTTTTTTGACAATTTTACGATAATACTTAATAAACGGAGGAATCACAATGGCACAAGAAATTTTGGCCCCGCTGGCGGGCAAAGTATTCAAGGTTTACATTTCTGTTGGCGAGAAGGTGGAAGAGGATGACGAAGCCATCATCATTGAAGCGATGAAGATGGAAACACCGGTGTTTGCTCCCTGCAGTGGAACCGTCAAGGAAGTGAAGGTCAAAGAAGGGGATACGGTTGAGGAAGACGATGTTTTGGGGGTTATCGAATAGTAAAGCGAATCGTATTAAATCAGGATCGGGAGTAAAGCCATGAAATCTTATTTTGAAAAAATGACGGATTTCGGCAAAGAACTTAAGGACGGCCAGATCAAGCGAACCCAGGAAAATGTTGAACTGGTCAAGAAAACCGAAAGCGAAATTGCCGAAGCCGTGGAAAAAGCAAAAAACGCCGGATTTCCCACGGAGAAAATCAACCAGCGCGGCCAGATGACGGTTTGGCAACGGCTGGAATATCTGGTTGACCCGGGCACCTGGTGCCCGCTGCACACCCTATACAACCCCATGGACAATGAAGTCGGGACCACCAATGTTTTCGACGGCCTTGCTAAAATTTCCGGAAAATGGGCGGTTATCATCGGCTTTGACAACAAATACATTGCCGGGGCCTGGATTCCGGGCCAGGCTGAAAATGTTTTACGGGCGACGGATCTCGCCAAGCGGCTGAATGTTCCGCTGGTCTGGCTGGTGAACTGCAGCGGCGTTAAACTGGATGAGCAGGAAAAATTTTATGCCAACCGGCGCGGTTCGGGCACAACCTTTTTCCGGCACGCCGAGCTGGCGCAGTGCGGCATTCCGGTCCTGGCCGGCATCTATGGGACCAATCCGGCCGGCGGCGGTTATCAGGGCATCAGCCCCGCCATCCTTTTTGCCCATAAAGACTGCAACATTGCAGTGGGGGGCGGCGGAATCTTGAGCGGCATGTCGCCCAGGGGATTTTTTGATGAAGAGGGCGCCGAACAGCTCATCGACGCTGCGAAAAAATTTAAAGTAGAACCACCCGGGTCGGCAAAAATCCATTATGATGAGACCGGCTTTTTCAGGTATGTGTATGAAGAAGAAAAAGGAGTTTTGGACGGGCTGAAAGATTACATGAAGGATATGCCGGCTTATAATCCCAAGTTCTTCCGGGTGGCTGAACCCAAAGAGCCGAAATTTTCCAGCGACGACATCTACCGGCTGATACCCATGAATCAAAAACAGGTATACAGCTTTGACGACGTGCTGGCGCGGCTGGTGGACGGCAGCGAACAGATGGAGTTTCGACCGGACTATGGGCCGGAGGTATATACGGGCCTGTGCAAGGTCGACGGATACCTGGTGGGGTGCATCGGAAATCGGCAGGGATTTCTGGGCAAAGGCTACCCCGAATACGCCGATTATCCCGGTATCGGCGGCAAGCTCTATCGCCAGGGACTTATCAAGTTGAATGAATTTGTGACCCTGTGCGGCAGAGACCGGGTGCCGATTGTCTGGTTCCAGGACACCAGCGGGATCGATGTGGGCGATATTGCCGAAAAGGCTGAACTGCTGGGGCTCGGCCAGAGCCTGATCTATTCGATTCAGCAAACGGATGTACCCATGATGCTGTTTGTTTTAAGAAAGGGCACGGCCGCCGCGCATTATATCATGGGAGGGCCCACCGCCAACCGGCACACGGCCTTTACGCTGGGCACGGCCGCCACGGAGATCTACGTCATGCATGGTGAAACAGCTTCAGTGGCAACCTATTCGCGCCGTCTGGTCAAGGAAAAAGAAGCCGGCCGGCCACTGGGACCCGTGATCGAAAGCATGAACAAGCTGGCCCAGGAATATCACGATAATTCCAGACCGGCTTACTGCGCCAAATATGGCCTGGTGGATGAAGTCGTTCCCATGAACGAGATGCGCAAATACATGGTGGCTTTTGCGGGATCTGCCTACCAGAACCCCAAATCGATTTGCCCCCAGCACCAGATGCTGCTTCCCCGCAGTATTAAAGGATAAGTGAATAAAAGACGGCTGGAACCGTCTTTTTACCGATAACCTTAATTGAGCCAAAAATGTCGGCAATCTGATACGATGACTGATCTCGACCTGAGCCTCATGTTGAAGCTGATCTGGTTTGAAAAGAAAATAAGTTGACCTGGCCTGAAGCTGTAGAAGCGGCGATACCTGATTCTGAATGCGGCGCCTGATAAAGACCGTACATCTTTTGGCTCAATTAAGGGGTTTTACCAAAGAAGCCGTTTCAAAACCTTGGCTGGGTTTTGAAACGGCTTCAGTCTTTCCCCCCTGCAAAATCCTACCCGCCAGCGATGCCCGGCGAAGTATCGGAGAGGGTGAGAGGGTATCGAAAGCTTTGAAAAAATAATTAATAACAGTTGCTTGAACACCTGAGCTTTCGAATCCCGGCACCCTTTCTCCCGGCGCGTTGGGGAAAAACCATTTTTTTAAAAATAATTGTTGCATTTTATATATTTTATGTTTATATAGTTAAACAACAATTAAAAACAAATATGTTCCAAGGTGATAATATGGCGACTACTCAATTTGATTCCTTTTTAAAGCGGGTCTTTGAAGCAACAGGGATGACTTCCCAAACCGAGTTGGCGTCCGCACTGAATATAAACCGGTCCGCAATAACACAGGCCAGAAAAAAGGATTCTATCCCTGACAAATGGATATTGCAGTTGTATCGATCCTTTGGTTTAAATCCGGACTGGATTGAAACAGGCAATGGCCCGATATTTCACAAAAAAACCGATTCCGAGTCCATATATAAGAACATTCCAAAGGTAAAAGCCCGGTTATGTGCCGGCGGCGGGTCTTTTGAAGTCGGTTCCGAAATTGAAGGTTACTATGCTTTCCGGAAGGACTGGCTGGGTACCAAAGGCGCCGTAAATAAAATGGTGTTAATGGATATCTTTGGCAACAGCATGGAACCCGAGATGAAGGATGGCGACACCATTCTGATCGATGAATCCCAGAGGGACGTTTTGGCAGGCGCCATATACGCTGTGGGTGTTGATGATACGATAATGGTCAAAAGGCTGGAAAAACACCCGAACAAGCTTGTCCTGCTGAGTGACAACAAGGACTATTCTCCGATTTACCTTCAGGGCAGTGAAATAAACAGCGTACGCATTATTGGAAAGGTAATCTGGGTCAGCAGGGAACTCAGGTAAATTTTTTTTGCCTTTAGAGTTGATATATATAAACATTTAAACGTATAGATAAACAACAGGAGGTGTTAAATGCAACAACGCTTTTGTGGTTGCGGATGCGCGATATGGGTCCAGTATCAGTTTTCAAATATGAACTGCCGGATAATTTTCAAATCTAAAGGAAAAAGTATGGATAATTTGACCCGGTGTCCCTGCTGCGGAAAGCAACTCAACATCGATGAGCTTAATTAAATTTGGATCACCTCCAAAAGAGGTGGTGATCCTATTTTAAGGAGGTAAAGGAAAATGACACGATATGAATCCTATCCGAATTATTATGAGTGTTACGAATATCATGGAAACACCACTGTGGAAATAACCCGAAAACAGGCCGGGGTCACCATTAAACGCGACTGGATGCTATTTGATTCTGTTGAGGAGGCCCAGGAATTTTTTAATGATGAGGGCAGCAGTTATGGGGGGCATTATGTTCACTAGAATCGTTGAAGGGATATTCGATTGCTTTTTTATGGCGATGGTTGTGGCCGTATCGATTATGGGAACGCTGGTGTTTGGGCTGTAGAAAGAATATGGAACTTCACCCTGCTCGGATCCTAAAATAAAGAATCGGGGGTATATTTTTGCGCCGATCTGCCATTTGGCCTGATCAGGATTCTAACAGGTTGTTGAAAAACAAGAATCAGGTCGACAGACAAGGCGCGCGGCGATTCGACAAGCGCAGCATATTCTCAAGCATATGTGAGTATTGGCGAGAGCTGCGCAACACCGTATGGCGGCCTCAGACGCAGTTTTTCAACAGCCTGCTAAACAATATAAGTAACCGACGGCTTATGGGTTGTAGAAAGACAAGGATATAAGCCGGTTTTGAATGTTATGTAAAAATTTTAATTCTCTTTTGGGTCCAATTCCCCGCGGCTTGCCGCGAGCCGTCATTCCGGCGAAAGCCGGAATCCAGAAACATAAACTGGATGCCCCCGCATCAAGGTGCGGGGCAGGCTCCTCAAGTCCGGCATGACCTTGCTACGGGGTCGTTCATTGCTTTGCCGATACCTGATTGTCCCGCCTGAAAAATTATGGTAATTTCGTAAAACATGTGATAAAATCCCCCTTTAATTTATTTATAACCCGCTGATAATTCAGGTGCATAATATGATTTTAAGAAAACTGCTGGTTTGTCTCATGCTGACGTTTTCCCTTGTCAATTCTGCGTATTCCGAAGAAGTGCTGGTGGATGTACTCATTGAAGGATATGACGATGGGGTTAAATCCAGCTGTCAGCGGCGATCTGAAACTATATATTCTTCGGCGGTTTGAACCTTCCGATTTATTGTCTTAGATTTTCTTCTGTATATTCTTCCCCAAAATCAACTTTATAAAAATATTCTTAGTGGGTATGCACTTTACTCAACCGACCACATGGTGTAGTATGCGGTTATGGAGGAGCCAAGACACCCTGTTGCTG
>JARGFK010000035.1 GCA_029211065.1 Desulfobacterales bacterium | reverse complement strand
CCATTTTTTCATCTGATTATTTAAGGTCAAAATTTCCATGGCCGGGCTGATGAGCGCCACACCGATGGCAATGTAGTCCACAAGACTCCTGTACTGTTCTTCGGATTCTCTCAACTTTTTTGAAACCAGTTCGCGTTCGCTGGTGTCGCGCACCAAGGCGATGATCTTTTGCCGCCCCCCTGAAATGAACCTGGCTGGGCGTAATTCACCCGGAAAAACGGAACTGTCTTTCTTTTTAAAATAGCGTAAGGCGCTATCGACGTCAGCCGGTCCGGCGGTCTTACCCTCCGGCATATAAGCCGCCGGCGCAGCTTCCGCTGCGCAGATCTCGGCAAACGTCAAAGACAACAATTCCTCCTGATAATACCCGTAAAGATCCAGCGCCGCCTTGTTTGCGGCTTCGATGCGCTGGGTTGCAGCATCGAAAACCAGGACCGCATCCGATCCTTTTTCAAAAAGATGGCGGTAGCGATTTTCACTTTCCCGCAGACTATCTTCCCTGATTTTCAGTTTGGCTGAAAGCGTTATTTTTTTGGCGGGCATGCGAATCACCGTTCGTAGTTGCGGCGTTTGTATCTGTTCCTGTGAGGCATTTAGATTATTGCTCATTGATTAAGGGTTGCGGTTGTCTCGGTTAAAAACCATACATCCTATCGGATCTGAGTCGGCTCTGTTGGAAAATCAGAGCGGCTTTATTGAGAAATCACAACCAGGGCTGCATGCGATATAAAATTATCTGATATTGACGGGTTGATGTCAATTAATTTGAATCGCAGCAGCGAGCGCATTTCCCGTCCCGCCATGGTGGGCTGCGGGGTTCTTCAATATTATGTATGAACACCCGCGCTGATTTTGTCTATAAATGAAAGGCTTCATTTTATCTGAGAAAATGGACTATATGGGTATTTTCACCCTGTTGACAGGGAATCTTCCCCCGCAAGGAAATGGATCTTTTTTTTTAATGGACACAAAAGTCCCATTTATCCATATTGATACCATGAAACTCTGTCAAAACTGTGGTCAACTACTGGCAGAAGAAATCAGCACCTGCCCCTCCTGCGGAAACGAGGTTGCCGAAGGCAGATGGTATATTGATGGGTACCGGATCGAAAAAGTTCTCCACGAGGGCTATTCAAGCATCCTTTGCAGGATCCGAAAATGAATCGGCCCGGCCCCACGCTCAAGAAACTTCTGACCTGTCATCCCGATATCATCAACCAGCGGCCCCTCGATTTCAGAAGCGATATCTGGTCGCTGGGAAAGACTTTCGTTGAAGTGCTGTCCGTCGACTTCGAAACCACCGACTTTCAGTCCGAGATCGACAACCTGCCGTTGCCCCAGGAGGTTGCCGTGTTGTTTAAAATCATGCTGGCCGAAGACCCGGACCTGCGACCGCGCTCAATGGCAGAGGTGGCAAAGACCCTGTCCCGTGTCAAGGATGATGATATTGAGGCGGCCAGACGCAGGAGACCACGGTCAATGTGAGTGTCACCCAAGGCCATGTGCGTCGCACCTTTGAAAATATGCTCCAGGTTAACACCTCTATCCATAGCGGCAACAGCGGCGGACCGGTCATTGACGTTCGCGGCAAGGTCATCGGTATTGACTCCGGTGTGGCCATCGGATGGACAGCCGCACCGGTTCCGATAGCCACCCCGTTGTCTGACATCGGAATGATCCTGCCCTGGTAACCGCTGCCGGAATGATGCACTTTTGCGACGGAGACCGTCAAGGGGCCCGCACACTCTTCGCGCAAACATTATCTATGGATAGTGAGAATGACAGGGCCAAATTGATGCTTTTCATTATTGATTGGCTCAGCGGCAAATCCCACGAAAATACTTACCGCCGGGAGTTACTGGCCTCGGATTGGCGATCAGTGAGCGAATTTTGGGGACACCTGGTAAATATTCTTGAAGGAGGGATCCAGGAGGCAGCCGCCCTCGCAGGCGGATACAGCCAAGTTGAAAAAAGCTGGCTGCATTACGTTGTCGGGCTTATGCGGGCAAAACAAGCGGATTTAGCCGGCTCGGAAAAGCTTCTGAATAGGCGTCACCCCCCACAAGCACAACAACCGCGATCAGTTCTGTTCCTGGACGAAACGCACCATCCGGTCGACAATACTGTCCAGCAGCAGCATTCCGTCGCGGGTCAGAACGCATCGATTTTTATCTGCCCTGAGAAGTCCCTCTTCTTCAAGTTCAGACAGAACAGCAGTGAACATCTCTAAAAAGTTCAGCTTGAATTTTTCATTGAACCGGTCCATGGGGATGCCTTCAACCGTTCGGAGCCCCAGGAAGACCGTTTCCATCATCTGCTGCCCGATGGTCAGCGTCTCTTTGTCTTCCATCGCAGGCTTGCCGGCATTCAGCCGTTCGATATATCTTCTTACGCTGCGCAAATTCCAGAAACGGACGGGTTCCAGAAATGAATGCGCCGACGGCCCCAATCCCAGATAGGGTGAAAAGTTCCAGTATTTTTGATTATGCCCGGAGGGGTATAATCCGGTTCCGTTCGCTCCGGCTCGGGTAAAGTTGGAAATTTCATACTGGACATATCCGTTTTGCGCCAGCCACTCGACAGTCTCTATAAACAGCTTCGCTACCCGTCGCTCCGGCATTGGTTTAATAAGGCCTTGTCCCAGGCTTAACGCCAGCGGCGTGCCTTTTTCATAGGTCAGCATGTAACAGGAAAGATGCTCCGGCTTGAATGAAACGGCCGCTCTAAGGTCTGCCCGCCAGGATGCATCCGTCTGGCCGGAAACGCCGTAAATCAAGTCCAGACCGATGTTGTTGAATCCAGCCCGGCGGGCCCAGCGGATGCTGTTTGACGCATCCTCGGCCGTATGGATCCGCTGCAGAAAACCAAGAATGCGGTTTTGGAATGATTGCACCCCGATGTTGATCCGGTTGACGCCGCAGCGGCGGTAATCGGACAGGCTGCGGGCAGTGACGGTGCCGGGGTTTACCTCTAAAGTCAGCTCGGCCTCGGGGAGTACGTTAAAGCAGCGGCGGGCTTCGGTTACAATGCGTTCGATCTCGCCCGTGTTCAGTACAGACGGGGTGCCGCCACCGATATAAAGGGTGTCGACGCGGACGGCATGTCCTGCGTAAAACCGCATCTCCTGCGCCAGCGCTTTTATGAAGCTTTTTTTTAGCGACAGGTCCGTCACCGAGTAAAAATCACAGTAGGGGCATTTGCGGATGCAAAACGGAATATGGATGTATAAACCGGCCGGTTCGGCCGGCCAGGCGGGTTTGTCTAAAAAGTCAATCGCCAAGTCAATTGCTGAACCCTGCCCCCAGCGCCATTCCCAACTGCAGGGCCTCCTGGTTTATCTTTAAGAATCCGGTGGGTATACGGCTTTGCAGAACTTTGACAACGGCCTCGGATTTGACGATCCCGGTGAGTCCGATCACCGCGCCCAGCATGCAAATGTTAAATACGATCGGTTTGCCGATCTTGTCCATCACTGACTGGTACATGGGCAGGGAAACCTGGCGGGCGTCGATCTTTCGTTCCGTAGTAACAAAACGGGTGTCCGTAATAAGAAATCCGCCCGGCCGGATAATCGGGCTGAATTTATTATAGGCCTGCTGCGTCAGGCACACCAGCACATTGGGCTGAATAACCTTGGGAAAGTGTATCTCCGTATCGGCAATAATGATATCGCTGCGGGTCGCCCCTCCCCTGGCTTCAGGACCATAGGACTGCGACTGCACCGCCACCAGGTTGTCGTAAAGTACGGCTGCTTCGGCCAAAATAATCGCTGCCGTAATGACCCCCTGGCCGCCCGATCCAGAAAACACCATTCTGCATCTTTCCATGATTAACGCCCTTTCATCGCCCGTTCGATGATGCGGTTGTATTCGTTACAGTATTCCGGCAGTTCTTTCTCCACAAAAACCCCTCGTTCGATCAGGCCGGGATTTTCCTTTTTGGCTTTCGATCCGATCGGCGTGGTATCGGTTTTATATTGTTCCATCATGTCCACGGCGCTGCCGGCCCTGTTTTTCCGGCCGAAATAGGTGGGGCACTGGGACATGATTTCAACCACTGAAAAGCCTTCATGCAAAATGGCCCGCTGGATCATATCCGCTATCTGGTTCACATGATAGGTGGTGGTGCGGGCCACAAAGGTCGCACCGGCGGCGATTGCCAGCTGGACAATATCAAAGTCGTGGTCGATATTGGTATAGGGTGCTGTCGTAGCGCTGGTGCCGTAGCCCGACAGGGGCGAATACTGCCCCCCGGTCATGCCGTAGGTGCGGTTATTCATCACGATGGCGGTAATATCGATATTGCGGCGGGCGGCATGAATAAAATGATTGCCACCGATGGCCAGGGCATCTCCGTCCCCCATGGGGACGATCAGGTTCAGTTCCGGGCGGCTTAATTTAACGCCGGTGGCAAATGCCAGCGCCCGGCCATGCAGGGTGTGCAGGGTGTGAAAATCAACATAACCGGAAATTCGGGAAGAGCAGCCGATGCCGGACACCATCACGATTTCGCTCTTGCTCATACCGAGTTTTTCCACCGCGCGCAGCAGGCCGTTGAGCACGGTCCCGTGACCGCAGCCCGGGCACCACAGGTGTGGAAAAAACCGTTCTCTGATGTAATTCTTTACCGCCATGCCTTACACTCCTTTTCCCCGGATGAGTCGCAGGATATTGCGGATGTCCGCATCGGTAATAAAGACCCCGTCGATGCGGTTGGCCAGAAATACTTTTTCAGGCTCATCGACCACCGCCTTAACCGAATGAAGCACCTGCCCCATGTTCATTTCAACCACCACCACGAATTTTGCGTCCGCACACTTCTCCTGCACGATGTTGTTAGGAAACGGCCACAGCGTCTGGAGTTCCAGCAGTCCGAAGCGTTCGCCCCGGGGCCTGCGGCTTTCCACCACATGCCGGGCCGCCCGGGCTGCTGAGCCATAGGAGATGAGAACACATTCGGCATCCTCAAGATAAAATTCCTTGTAGCGGGCGATCTGGTTGACGTTGTTCTCGATCTTGTCCACCAGATGGCGCAATAGCCCGTGAACCACCTGGGGGTTGTTGGACGGAAACCCCCACATGTCATGAAACAAACCGGTGACATTATAACGGTGGACCCCGCCGAAGTCCGACATCGGCAGCCGGCCGTCCTCCCGCGGCAGATAGGGATGATAGTCCACACCCCCCTTGACCGAGGTTCTCAGCCTTTCCACCAGCGGGATTTCACCCGGTTCCGGCATGATGAGCCGCTCACGCATGTGTCCCACCACTTCGTCGAAAAGGAGGATCACCGGAGTCCGGTAGGTTTCGGCAATATTGAAGGCGTCCACGGTGACGGCAAAGACGTCCTGATTGTTGGAAGCCGTCATCGTGACAATCGCATGGTCTCCGTGCGTTCCCCAGCGGGCCTGATTGACATCCCCCTGGCTGACATGGGTCGGATTGCCGGTGGAGGGCCCGCCCCGCTGGACATTGACGATGACGCAGGGGATCTCCGCCATGATGGCATACCCCAGCGCCTCCTGCATCAGGGAAAAACCCGGGCCGCTGGTGGCGGTCATGACCTTGTGCCCGGTCAGGGACGCCCCGATGATGGCGCCCATGGATGCGATTTCGTCTTCCATCTGGATAAATTTGCCGCCTTTCTGCGGCAAGCGGCTCGAGAGCTGCTCGGCCACCTCAGTGGAAGGCGTAATGGGATAACCGGCAAAAAAATCAAGACCGGCATACAGCGCGCCCTCGACGCAGGCCTCGTTTCCCTGAAGAAATTTGATGTTCGTGCTCATGATATCGCCGCCTATTCTGTTTCCTTGATGATCGCGATGGCAAGGTCCGGGCACCTGAGCTCGCACAGTTCGCAGCAGATGCAATCCTGCGGGCGCGGTGCAATCACCTTTTCTGCGTGATCCATTTCCAGTACGTTTTTGGGACAGAAATGGACGCAGATGCCGCACCCCTTGCACCACTCCCGGTTGATGACATGCGCTTTCAGTTTAGGCTTTGCCATGGTTGCTCCACTTAATATTCGGCCTGGGTGAATTATGCCCTTTGCGTGAATAATCCGTTGAAACGCCGATTGCCTTTTTTTGTGGTTTATAATTCCGTTTTTTTATAACAGCTTGTCAAGAAAAAAAACAGCCGTTATGATTCCCCATAATCAAGACCTTCGATAATCCCCAGCAACTCATCACTCTTTAGCTGCATGCGATGGGATTCCTTGTCCGATTTCTCATGATCATAACCGAACAAATGCAGCACCCCATGAACCATCAATTCTGAAAGGCGCAGGTTAAACCGAATCCCCGACGCGTTGGCTTCCTGCCGGGCGGTTTCCGCAGAAATAACCACATCACCCAACAAGTGCGGCATGATATCGGAATAATCGCCCGCCCGCATGGGGAAGGCAATCACGTTGGTGGGACCGCTTCGATTCAGGTATTGCTTATTCAACGCAGCGATATAAACATCGTCGACAATCACTATGGAAAGTTCGGCATCAGGAGAGTCCAAGGCGTTTAAGATGGCCTGGGCCTTTTGAACCATTTTCTTTTGCGTTATCCTGATTTTGCCTTGCCGGTTGCTGATCAGAACCCCCATTTTTTGCTTTCCCCCTGGTTGCTGCACTGCTTTCGCTGTACTCGATGCGGTGGTGATGGACCCCGTTTAATATTTTGTTGTAGCTCTTGGCGATATTATCCAGGTCTTTGAGCGTCAGCTCACAATGATCGAGCTGGCCGTCGGAAAAAATTTTATTGATCAGGTGCTGTACCAGACCCTGCAGCCGAGCAGGTGTCGGGTTTTCCAGGGTTCGCGAAGCAGCTTCGACCACATCGCCCAGCATCACCAGGGCGGCTTCACGGGTCTGGGGCTTGGGGCCCGGATACCGGAAGTTGTCTATTTTTACCGCATCTTCTCCCTTTAACTGCTTGGCTTTATCGTAAAAGTAGCTGATCAGGCTGGTGCCGTGGTGTTGCCGGATGTTGTCGATGATGATCTGGGGCAGCTTGTTCTCCCGGGCAATTTCAACCCCGTTCTTCACATGGGCGATCAATATCAGGCTCGACATGGAAGGCGCCAGTTTGTCGTGCTTATTTTTCCCGTTTGCCTGGTTTTCGATAAAATAGAGCGGCTTTCGAATTTTTCCGATATCGTGATAGTATCCGCAGACTTTTGCCAGAAGCGGATTGGCCCTTATCTCGGAAGCAGCCGCCTCTACCATGGACCCGACGATGACGGAATGATGATAGGTTCCGGGCGCTTCAATCATCAGCCTTCTGAGAATCGGTCGATCCAGATTGGCCAGTTCCAGCAGGGTGATGTCGCTGGGGTAGCCGAAGGCGATTTCCACGATGGGCGCAATGCCGGCGGTAATGATGCCCGCGCCCATACCGCCTAAAAACGCGAAGACCCAAACCGATACGATCTCAAACCCGGTGAGCTCCGCCACATAAATATCAATGGCTGTCGCCAGGACCACATTCAGGCCGCCGAGTTTGACGCCGGCCTTGATAAATACCTTGCGCTCCCGGCAACTCTGAATCCAGTAGGCCGCCATAAAGCCGTTAATCAGGAAATAAATAAATACCTCTAACCGGTTCTTAAATATAACGGCGCTGCAGACCGCCAGCACCAGGGCAACCGGAATGGCGACATCCAGGCCCATAAACAGACACACGATCATGGCGGCGGATGCAATGGGAATAGCGTACCACAATGAATTGGCTGTGATTGAAAAGGGCATGGTTACATTAATGGAATCCGACAAGGATGCCGAAACCCTGGCCAAAACAAAAAATGTCACCAGGACGCTGGCGATAAACAGAAGGTTTTTGTTGTGGGTTGTTTCCACCTGCTGATTGCGACGCAAATACAGCAGATAGGTGGACATGAACAGGCATAAAACCAATACCGCGACACTGCTGCTGACGGCCAGCAGGCGTTCATTTTTTATCTGGCCCTG
Source organism: Desulfobacterales bacterium (assembly GCA_029211065.1). Lineage (NCBI taxonomy): Bacteria > Pseudomonadati > Thermodesulfobacteriota > Desulfobacteria > Desulfobacterales > Desulfobacterales bacterium. The sequence goes on along the minus strand of JARGFK010000035.1, from coordinate 32,477 downwards.
GATTGCTTTCAGCTTCAGCAGCTGAAAGTCGGTAACCCTTTCGCCTTCGCGCAGCAACATTTCGCCGGCTTTGATCTGATATAAGACCGGTTTAACTTCAGACGCCGCCCGTTTTTTTCGCTCTTCGGTCTCGCTCTTGTTCAGGGTGATATTCGGCTGCACCAATTCCTGAACGAAATCCACAATGAGGTCCCGCACCGTATAGTGGTGATCCTTGAGCAGCGGTTGGCCGATGACCCGCACCATGGTTTTGGCCTGGTCATGACCGTAATACGATTTCAAGTTCTGTTCCACGTGCTCGTTTTTAGACTCGACTTCCCTCAGGGTGATGCCCCTGTCCATTTCTTTCAACAGCAGATCTTTGTTGGTCACTACGCCGTTTTCCAGAATCTGGGACAATATTTTAACCGTATAATCGGTGATCTCCTCGGAAAATTTTTCTTTGATCAATATCCGATAAGCGCCTTTACTGATGCTGAAACCGATTTCCTTTTCAAAGGCCGGCTTCATTTGCCAGACCTGTTCCTCGGTGGATTTCTTTTCTTCTTTCGGGGCGGCTGCGGCCGTTTCCGATCCGGTGGCGGACTCGGCAGTTTGAACAATCGAGGCTTCCGACTCCGCTTCAAAAACGGAATGGATTTTGGCAAAGGCTTTACGGATCCGCAGGGATGTTTTTTTCAGCAGTGAAACATCATGGTCGTAAACCGTCAGGGTGATTTCCGCCGCCTGACGGCGGTTTGCCAGGGTCGCCTGGGTGTCCTCGATAAAAAAATCGGCCGGCGCTTTGATGTCCCGATCGGCGACATCGCCGATCTGGTAAGAGTAATTGATGGCAACCATGCTCGGTGTAAAAATACCGGTAAATATGAGGGTAACGACAACCAACAATCCCCATGGGACCCACTGGCTGGAAACAAACCATTCACTCACTGTTTTTTTACTTTTGTCGATGTCCATATATTGCAATCGTGATATTGTTTAAATTTTGCTGCCGTCCTCTGCAGCGCTTTGTTCATTAACCGCGCGGATTACTTTGTTCGGTCCGCTTCCAGCTGCTCATAGGCATTGATGATTTCCTGCACCAGTTTATGCCGGACAACATCCTTTTTTGAAAAAAACACCATCTGTATCCCCTTGATATCCTGCAAAATATTCTTTGCTTCAATGAGGCCCGATGGCCGGCCCACCGGCAGATCGATCTGGGTGATGTCCCCGGTAATCACTGCTTTGGAACTGAACCCGATCCGGGTCAGGAACATTTTCATCTGTTCCGACGTGGTGTTCTGGGCTTCATCTAAAATGACAAAAGAGTCATTCAGCGTTCTGCCGCGCATAAAGGCAAGGGGCGCAACTTCAATAATGCCCTTCAGCAGCAGGTTCGAAACTTTTTCAAAGCGCATCATATCGTGAAGCGCATCATACAGCGGCCGCAAATAGGGATCAACCTTCTCCGCCAGATCGCCGGGTAAAAATCCCAGGGCTTCCCCGGCTTCCACCGCAGGGCGGGTGAGAATGATGCGATTCACCTTTTTTTCAGAAAGGGCTGCAACCGCCATGGCCATGGCCAGATAGGTCTTACCGGTACCGGCCGGGCCGATGCCGAAGACAATATCATAATTCCGGATGGCGTCAATATAGTCCTTCTGGGCGGTGCTTTTGGGCGTAATGGAGCGCTTTGTTGACGTGATATAGATTTTGTCGAGGAAAATATCTTTTAAGCGGACCCGATCATTTTCACTTAATGCCCGGACCGCATAATCCACATCATTGGGATAAACCGGATAGCCCGCCTGGAGCAGGCCGTAGAGCTGGTCGAGTATGTTTTTCGCAAGTTGGGCAGCCTCCCGATCCCCCTGGATAAAAACCGCATTGCCCCTGGCATGGATCTTGACATCCACGTCCGCAGCAATTTTCTGCAGATTGCGGCTGTGTTCCCCGAAAAGCTGCTGCAACAGATCCACATCTGGAAAAGCCAGCTTGACCGGCGGTTCATTGGTGTTTTCATCCATATTTGTTTGGGGTGTTGTCATCGTGCATAAACCTCTCGCTGGTCACTTACCACACCTTTTTCAATGATTGCAAACACCATTTTATGGTTGAGCGCCACAAGCAGAAAAACACCTTGACTCTCCGGAACGGCTTTGTTAGTTTAACTGTTTGATACCGCTAAAAATTTTAAAGCGTTGTTTTTGTTTATTTTGATCGACGGTTGCACCGGGGCACGATTTTTTCGTGCCGTTTCGTATTGAGGCATCATGAATCCACTGGATATGGTCATCATCGTCATACTGAGTTACTGCCTGATCAGGGGTATATTCAGAGGCCTGGTAAAGGAAATATCTTCCATTATCGGGGTCCTGGCCGGGTTTTATGCCGCCTATTCCTATTATCCGCTCCTTGCCAAACCCCTGGCACGCTGGATATCCAGCACACCGTACTTGAACATACTGAGCTTTATGATCATTTTCTGCGTTATTTTCTTTTTAATCAGTATCCTGGGTATAATCATCAAGTACCTCCTCAGTATCGCTTTTTTAGGCTGGGTGGACCGTATCTGCGGCGCTGGTTTCGGCATGATTAAGGGCATCCTGATTGTATCCGTTTTATTAATAGCGCTTACAACATTTCTTTCAAAACATTCCGCAATCATAAAGGATTCAATGCTGGCGCCGCATGTCAGCATGGTTTCAGAAAATATGGCCAAAGTCATTTCCAAAGACATGAAAGACAAATACAGCTCAAAAATAAAGGAATACAAAGACGTTTGGAAAAAACCCCGAAAACCCGCACCCCCTGTTCAATCGAAGCCCTAATCCAACTGATCGAAACGTTAAGGGGAAAAAACGGTTGCCCCTGGGACAAAAAACAGACCTCCCGCTCCATGGCGCTCTATCTGGTGGAAGAATTATATGAGTTGCTCGACGCCATTGAAAAAGACGATCCGGACAACGTCTGCGAAGAACTGGGAGATGTTTTATTTCACATTTTTTTTATTGCACGACTTTTTGAGGAAGCGGGAAAATTTAATATCGAGGATGTCGTCGCCCGGAATATCGAAAAGATGACCCGCCGGCATCCGCATGTTTTCGGATCCACCCCCCTGGAAAGTGCCGAGGAAGTCAAACAACAGTGGCATACCATTAAAACGAGTGAAAAGAAGTCGGCTCCTGACGGATCGCTGCTGGATTCGCTGCCTTCCAGGCTGCCGGCCCTCATGCGCGCTTACCGGATTTCAGAACGGGTGGCCAAGGCCGGGTTTGACTGGAACGACATGCACGGCGTTTTATCAAAGGTGGAAGAGGAATGGCGCGAGTTGAAATCCGCCATCCAGGCCGATGGCGGCACCGGTTTAAATCAAGGCAACGTGTTGCTCGAATTAGGCGACCTTCTTTTCACGCTGGTCAATGTGGCCCGCTTCGCCCATATTCACCCGGAAACGGCCCTGGCCGATGCAACCAAAAAATTTGAAGCCCGCTTCAGAGAAATGGAGATACACCTTGCTGCGGCAGGCAAAACCCTGGCGTCCCTTACCCCAAAGGAAATGGACCTGTTTTGGGAAACAGCCAAATCAGCCGCCGACCGGTGACCTGCGTCGGGAGGAAAAATGGGGAACCGGAGTGATGGAATAATGGAATGATGGATGATCAAGAACGTCCATTTTATCCTAAAACTGATCAATTCATTTTATTACCCAATATTCCAACACTCCAGACGATGCAGGCGTTGCGTTTTTTTAACCAATTGACAATTGCAGCAATTCTGATTTTGGGAACGTTTTATGATCGCGATTATCGACTATGATGCCGGCAATCTGACCAGTGTCGCCCGGGCGGTGACTTACCTGGGCTTTCCCTGCATGGTCACCAGCGACAAGGCTGAGATTGAACGTTCAGAGCGAATTATCTTCCCCGGGGTCGGCGCCGCCGGATCGGCGATGCAGAGCCTGAAACGGTTGGGGCTTGACAACATCATTGCATCTCAATTTCACAAGGGCAAACCGGTTCTAGGGATCTGTCTGGGTACACAAATCATTATGGGCCACAGTGATGAGAACCAGGTTGCCTGTCTCGGGTTGATGGACGGATCGGTGCGGGTGTTTTCGTCAAACATTCAGTCCAAAGGGGGCGGCCGTTTAAAAATACCGCACATGGGATGGAACCGCATCCATGTCCAGAACCGTCACCCCCTGTTGGATGGGGTCGACCCTGATGCTGAATTTTATTTCGTGCACAGTTATTATCCGGAGCCGGCCGACCCGGCCGACATTATCGCGACCACCCAATATGGCATTTCATTTGCATCGGTCATGGGAATTAAAAATCTGGTTGCGACCCAGTTTCATCCGGAAAAAAGCGGCCAGCCCGGACTGGCCATTTTAAAAAATTTTTGTCGATGGAATCCATCATGCTAAGCAAACGCATCATTCCCTGCCTGGATGTGCATGAAGGCAAAACCACCAAGGGGATCAAATTTAAAAACAACGTGGAAATCGGTGATCCCATTGAAATGGCGCGATTTTACTATGAAGCCGGCGCAGATGAAATCGTGTTTTACGACATCACCGCTTCCCATGAAAAAAGAGGGATCATGATCGATGTTGTCCGGCGTGTGGCCGAAACCATCTTTATCCCTTTTTCGGTGGGCGGCGGAATCCGAACGGTCGACGATATGCGCGCGGTCCTGCTGGCCGGGGCTGAAAAAATCAGCGTCAATTCTGCTGCGGTGAGAAATCCGGATATCATCTCCCAGTGCGCCAAAGCCTTCGGCAATCAGTGCGTGGTCCTGGGAATGGATGTAAAGCGGGTGGAAAAAAGCAAAAAGATCCCTTCCGGCTATGAGATTGTTATCAACGGCGGTAGGACCTTTATGGGCATCGATGCACTGCAGTGGGCCGTTAAAGCGCAGCGTCTCGGCGCCGGCGAAATCTGCCTCAATTCCATTGATGCCGACGGGACCAAAGACGGATATGAGCTGACCTTGACGGCCCTAATTTCAGAAAACGTCGACATACCGGTCATCGCTTCCGGCGGGGCCGGAAAACCGGAACATCTGAGGGACGTCCTGACAACCGGCAAAGCAGATGCGGCCCTGATCGCCTCGATGGTTCACTACGGCACCCACACCATTTCAGAGATTAAAAAATTTCTGGATTCCCGCGCCATCAAGGTTCGGAAAACCTGGTAACCGAAATCGTCCGTTTAACCTTGCGATGATCCTTATCAATCACATTGTAAACAAACGGTGTGAACTCTCCGTTCTTAACGATAGCGCTCCCATTTACGTCTGCCGATGGCTGGGTTCCGTTTTTCCCCTCCTGGCGGCCGCTTAACTTTACCCGGCTGACCTTCTCTTTGATTGTCTGAGTTATGGTTTCAAATATTTCCCGGCGCTTGCCGGAGGCAAAAAAACCGGCGTCATCCACCGGATTTGCCCGGCCATCGCCGTTCTCATCCCCTTCGCTGCCGACGCCGGTCAACTTATCGGTATATTGCTGAAGTACATTATAAATCTGATAGGTCGGTATCCGCAAAATTACAGCCTCCCTGTTTACCCGTTATTGAAACCTCAGGGTCTGAAAACAGATGCATAATAGATCTCTAAAAAATGGCGATGACTGCTGAAAGCGATTTCCGGCAGCTTTTCCGGCTGAAAGTACGCAACGGCAGCAGCATCATCACCGGGCGTCAGGCGGCCGCTAAAGCGTTTCACCAGATAACCGATCATCAGGACGTTTCCATACCGATCACTTTTGTCGGCGGTCACCCCCAGAAGTTTGTCGATCTCACCGTTCAGTCCGGTCTCTTCCCGCAGCTCCCTTAAAGCCGCTTGATCGGGGGTTTCACCCAACTCGACGAAGCCGCCGGGCAGGCACCAGTATCCCTTTTTAGGCTCCACATCCCGTTTTACCAGAACCACATTTTTTTCAGCATCGGCAACCACCAGGCTAGTGGCCGGCACGGGGTTTTCATAAATAGGGGCCTGACAGGTTTCACAAAAAAGCCGGTTGCCCCCCTCCACGTATTTTCGGGTCAGGCGGCTCCCGCAGTAATAACAATGGGTCTTTGGTCGCATATGAAAACCCTTAAAGCGCCGGATCGCGTGTATTCATTTAAGCGCGAAGCCGTCAATAACGCCTGAATTTAGCATGCATGATTTAGGCGTTAATCGTCAAAGTTACCCTTGGGCCCTTTGTCGCTGTCTATGGCAGCAGCCCGCTCGGCAATTTTTGCAGGCGTCCAGTCATCCGGATTTTCAATACGCCCGACTTTCGGTCCCACGTCATAAGATCCGGTCTTAAGAATTGCTTCCATGGCCAGCGGTGCGGTGTCTCCCGCATTGAGCACTTTTACAAGCATGTTATAGACGAAGTCCGCAACCCGCTGGGTCATCCGGTCCCTGACTTTTTGGGGTTGTCCCAGCAGCTTGTTCTCAAAAACAATATTCAGATTCTTGTAGTCGCCTTTCTTGAGTCCTTTTGACTGTGCATACGCCACTATTTCAGACCACATCGATTCGGTCACGCCCTGGTCCTTCACCTTGATAAAATTGCCGTCATCGTCCAGAATGGCATTGCCGTAGTCGTTTACCTCCAGCCCCCAGGAAATCATCTGCAGCGCCGTGGCCACGTTTGCCTTGGTGGTCCGGGTTTTGGCCGCGATTTCACGCAACCGGTCGGAGCTGTTCCCGGAAGTGCCGTGCTGGGCGCCGGAAACCTTATACTTTTCGATGGCTTTATGAATCTCGGCCGTCAGCTCGACCTGGATGCCCTGATCGCTGGCCTCGATGCCGTGTGTGGTCCCGTTGTTCAGCGCAATCCAATCCGGGAAAATACCATGGGCATTGAGCCCCTGAATCAAAAACCGTGCTTCGGGAACGGTTGAAAGGCCCTGTTTCCCTTTGATTTCCCCCACTTCGGTTTCCAGCCCGGCCCAGGCGGGCACCACCGGATTTAACGCAAGATTGGCCAGCAGGTTTTTGTCGTCCGGCATATGCGAGGCATCGATGGCAATGGATGTGATGCCGGCTTCAAACAGGGTGGGGATTTCAATCTTTGCGAATTCAACATCCGCCTCGCTCTTGATGCCATAGTGGTCCGCATGGATCGCCACCGGGATGGTAATCCCCAGTTCATTACACAATGCATCCACTGAACGGGCGATGTTCCAGTAATTGACGGCGCAATAGGCTTTGGCCCCGCCCTCCGACCTGGCGATTTCAATGATAATGGCGGCGTTGGCCTTTTGGGCAGCCAGCAGCGCCCCGCGTATCACAAAATAATTGCGCCCGTTGGCCGCCATTGTAATGGCTTTGCCTTTCGCCATCAGTGCCCGGTCGATCACCTTGCCGCTGACAATCAGGGCCCTTGAATTCGGGAACAGGCTCACCACGTTTGGGGGACGGCCCGTCTGCAGCGCTTTTTCAAATTCTTTGGGATTAACTGCTTTTGTTATGGTCATGGCAAACCTCCTTTTATAACGGATCATTATTTTGAAAACTGTCATAGATTATTGGAAATACAGGCAGGCTGTCAAGGAAAAAGGGGAAGGGTCATTCCGTCTTTCGGGCGCAGATATCCGCTGTCGTCAAAGCCGGTGTGGGTATAAAAAACAACAGCTCCCGGCCGTCCGGCTGCCGGGAGCTGTTGTATTCGCTTTCAGGTATAATGTCCGCGTGCCTATCTTACAGCACACCCAATTCTTTTAACATCGGCTCCATGCGTTGTTTGCTCAGCAGGCGCTCATCATTTTTTTTCAATTCGATGTTGAGGGTCCCTTGGAAGTTGATTCCGATCAACTGCTCAAAGACTTTTTTAAAGTCTATCTTTCCGGCGCCCACCGGCAGGTGGTGGTCAAGGACCTTGTCATTGTCGCTGATATGGGTGCTGATAATTTTATCCGGGAACGCCTTGATAAAGGATTCCGGCCCCCCCGGCAGCAGGCTGGCATGGGCGACATCCAGGGTCAAACCGAAATACTTGGACGGCAAGGCCTCGAACATTTGCTGAAATTCTTCAACATACACACCCAGATAAACAATTTCGCAGTCTTTGTGAAGCTTGTTCATGTTCTCAATTCCGATGGGCAGTTTGTATTTCTCCGCCAGTTCCACCACCGGTGTATAGGTCGTCTTCAGGCAGCGGAAGACTTCATCCGGGAACAGGCTGAAATGGTAGCCGAAATGAAGGACGATATATTCGGCCTCCAGTTGCCGGGCCAGCTCCATATAGTCGATGAGATGCTGCTGAACCGCTTTGCGGACGGTCGGCTCAATTTCTCCTGAATTCACAAATGAAGCCGAATGCAGGCCGTAGCGCAGCCCATACTTGTCTCTCAGTTTCTTGATGCCGTCGATCCGTTGGGGCGTAAACTTATCCAGAAAGTTTTTGGGGTTGTTACAGCTCAGTTCCATCCAGGGGAATCCATTCTCATGGGCAAACGGAAAGTATTCCTCCAAAGGATCCGGTCCGGCATTGAAGCATAATTTCATCTTTTCCTCCTCCTTATATGTATAATTTTTAACTCATTATAATTACAATTTTTTTTAAAAATTGGTCAGACAAGTAAGACCAGTAAAACAACTAACCCGCCGGGAGTACGCTGTCAAGAAAAAAAACGAATCACCCGGGCCGTTTCGCTCACTTGGGCGCTTCCAGTTCAATCCCGTACTCGCTATCCTTAAGGATGCAGACACCATCCAGGAAGACTGATGGGTTCAGGAAAACGAAATCGATGTGAAAGGTACTTTTGCTTTTGCCGCCCAGGCTGATATTGTCACCGATGGCAAAGTGGGCGGTTCCTAATTTTTTGGAAACCTCCCGGGTGTTGGCCATTACTTTACAGGCCGGATTGGTCCCCAGGGCAAACTGAGAGGCGGCATTGTAGCCGGATTCATCGTGCTGCTTCAAGAGACGAATCAACTCCTGGGCTTGTTTTCCCCCTGTTACGTTGGTAATCCGCCCTTTGACAATTTCCATTCGTAAAGGCTCGGTAATAAGCCCAAGGGTGTCGGCAATATACGGAGAAACCACCACCCCTTCGGTCGTACCCTCTAACGGCGCCAGTGTGGATTCACCGTCCGGGAGACCTGAAAGCTCCCCGGGTTTTGTGATAAATCCGGTTTGGGCAATGGCCTGGCGGCCCCGGGCCTGCATGCTGATGTCGGTTCCCTCAGGCGTTGTCATCCGGATGACATCGGCTTCGCTCAGCCGCCGCGCCAGGGTCTCTGAGATCCGTTTAACCTGCTGATAGTCTGCCCGAATGCCGCCGCTCACCATCATGTCCTCGGTGACATTGCGCAGGTTGGCGATACGGACCCCTTGTTTGATGGCCGCACGGGTCGCAGCCGTATGGGTAAGGCTGAAAGTGGATTGGTTGATGACCACCTTCGCGGCCGCCATGGCAGCGGCTACCGGCGCCGGCGGTTCCTCTCCGCCGATGTCTTGGGGTTCCATGGTCACGATGGTTACCACAGCCCCCGCAGAGATGGCACTGTAAGCCAGCGCCTGGGTAATGGTGCGCGGCCGGTCCGTATCGGTAACGATTAGTACCGTCTCCCCCTTGCGAACCTGAAGCACCTGATTGATCATCATGTTGGCCCCATAGGCCATTCGGGTCATATCCATTGCACGAATCTCCTTTCTGAATAAGGGTTTATATAAGTTTAATCTTTCAATTAATGATATTAGTTTAAAAAACCATATTAACATTTACGAAACCGAGCGCTTACGTTTGTCCGGGGTATTCCAGGCCGCTATCATCCAGAAATTCACGATATTCAAAGTCCCATTTTTTCAGGTAGCTTTGGATGTCTGATATAAATCTCGTTGATACATAATAATTTTTCCCCGCCCCCTCCGGCCGTTTCCTGGAAAAAAGGATGTAATTTAAGTTCAGCCGCTTACAGATCCTTTTGGCGCCTCCGAAACGGGAAGCCACCTGCCTTTCTGAAATTTCAAACTTTTCGATTTGATCAAGCGTAAGATAACAACCCATTTCATCTTTCTGCCCGGGGCCGGCGTTTAAAAGTATCAGATGGGCTAAATATATCGTCTCCCATGACATTTTTCGAAACGCCTTATTGTTTTTTTGGGGATCGTCGGTTTTATCCTGCCCGGTCGGTTTTAATGCAGCCGGCAAGTTGTTTGCCGTCAGTTGAAGATCAATGCCCCTCTTTTCACAAAACTCCGCCAGTTCCTCCGGTGTTCCATTAATCGATATTCTGATCCGCATAAGCCCTCCCGGCAGCAGAAATTTAAGAGTTTAACATATATTAGAATGTCACATATCATCATAGTCTTAATTGTCAATAAAAAATGTTAAGGGATTGAAGGTCGGGGAATTTTTCAAGCGTTGTCCTGTCAGCCCGGAGACAGCCCCCGTGGGATCCATAACCATCTTATCGAGGCATTACCGCACGGCAGCGGTCCCGCTCAAGTTCCATTGAACCAGCCCCAAAAGGCTGATTCCCACGGCGACGATGATCGTCTCTGCCTGTTGCCGCTCAGCGCAAAGGCTGGGGGGCGTGTTCGGAGCACAGTAACCTTTGGTTACGGCTCCCACGGGGTCTGTCTCCGGGCTGACCGTCGACAAATGCTGAAGTGACAAGGGCTCTCCCCACGGGCGTTTGTAACGAAACTCCCCGACCCCTGATCTATATAAATCACAATAAGTTCAAATCGGCCGCCAGAGGGCCGTGTCTCTACGGGAGTGATTACAGCCGGCGGCAACAATTGTTTGACAAACTGAAAATCTGGTATAGATTGAACCTGTTTTTTTTGCTACATATATGTGATTGCTGTTGGTCTTTACCGCTTTTCTTCAAAAAAAGGCCATGAGAATAACCCAAACGGTCCTGAATATCGTTATGACGCCTGTTCTGCTTTGGAAAACGCCGGCCCGCCGGTATTTTTGGCGCTGCTGCGGCGTGGGCCTGATCGTTCTGTTGTGGCTGATCGCCTGCGCCCCCAAACCGGTGAAGCCCCCGCCGGTACCGACCCCGGTTCCGACGCCGAGCCCCGCGCCGATCGCCCCGGCCCGGCCGCCCGCGGCGCCGCCGAAGGAAACCGGAAACGCGTTATTTAAACAGGCCGAAACTCTTTTTAACGAAAAATGGTATCCCAATGCCCTGGATGCCTATAATGAATACCTTTCCAAATTTCCGTCCGGGCCTTTCGCGGACAAAGCCCTGATGCGGTCGGCCGGCATCTATATGGCGATGGAATCATATGAGAAGGCCCGTTTGGCCTATCTGCGCCTGCTAAACGAGTACCCCCAAAGCCCGCTTGCGGCCGCCGCCGGCATTGAACTGATATTTGCCTATTACCATGAAGGCAAATACCAGGAAGCTATCGACCAGGCCGCCGGCGTTAAAGCGGAAACCCTGACGCCGAAACTGGCGGCCGAAATCAGTCAACTGGTGGGCAACTCCTACATGGCCATAAAGGTTCCGGTTGAAGCAATCAGTTTCTACACCCTGGCTTACCACTTTTCGGAACCTCCGGAAAGGGAGCGACTCTTACCGATTATCAAGACTGCCATCCAGCAGCTGGACACCCCCGCAATTCTGAGCCTGCTTGGCCGCCTTGACGGCAAACTGCCGGCCGACTATCTCATGTATCAGTTGGGGCTAAACAAGATCGCGGAGCAAAATTTCGACGCTGCCATCGCCGTATTTTCGGCATTTATCGACAATTTTCCGAACCATGAATACAACGCCCAGGCCAAAACACAGCTGGAAGAACTGATTAAGAACTATGAGTTTAACCGCCACACCATCGGCTGTTTGCTGCCCCTCAGCGGTCCCTACAAGCTTTATGGCCAGCGGGCGCTTTCCGCCATTCAGTTTGCCTTGATCCAACATACCCGGCAAACCCAAAATAAAGATATCCGCCTGGTCATCAAAGACACCATGTCTGATCCGGACGCGACCGTAGCGGCCGTACGCGAGCTTGCCGGGGAAAATGTTGCGGCGATTGTCGGCCCGCTTACGATCATCGAACCGGCAGCCCTGGAAGCTCAGGACAAGGGGATTCCCATCATCACCCTGACCCAGAAAGATTATATCCCCGATATCGGGGATTTTGTATTCAGGAACTTTTTCACCCCTAGGATGCAGGTCCAGGCCCTGGTCTCTTTTGCCGTCCAGGAGTTGAACATAAGCCGTTTTGCAATCCTTTATCCCGATGAACCTTACGGCAATACCTTTATGAATTTATTCTGGGACGAAGTCATCGCCCACAAGGGCACTGTGATGGGTGTTGAAACCTACCGACCGACCCAGACCGATTTTGCCGATCCCATAAAAAAACTCGTCGGCCGCTACTATAAAGTTCCCGATGATCTGGAAAAACAAATCGATCTTATAGCGGAAAAGTTCATTCGATCCGATGTCCCTGAAAACCCGGAAGAGTCTTTGCGCAGAAAGCGTACGACCGAGGAGGAGCGTCCGGCCATTGTCGATTTTGAAGCGGTCTTTATTCCGGATTCACCTAAAAAGGCCGGCCTCGTTATCCCGCAGCTGGCGTTTTATGATGTCACCAACGTGTATCTGATGGGCACCAACCTTTGGAATTCAAACGAATTGATTCAGATGGCCCGTGAGTATATGCAACGCGCCATTATACCGGCCGGCTTCTTCGCAGACAGTGAATCTGAAAAGGTTCGTTCGTTCGTAAAGGGTTTCCGGGAAATCTTTGGCGAAACACCGGGTTTTATTGAAGCGATTTCCTATGACACGGCCTCGATTCTTTTTGACTTGACGGGCCGGAAGAATATTCTTTCCAGAACCGCCCTGAGAAACGCACTCGTTGAACTGAAGGATTACCCCGGCGTCACCGGCCTGACATCGTTTGAACCCAATGGGGATGTGCGCAAAAAACTCGACCTTATACGCGTCCGGGGCAGCCAGTTTATTGAGTTGAAGCGGCGCCGGCCAAACCCGGACCAACCCTGATCAGGGTCAACACCCCACAGGTTTTCAAAAAGATGCAGCTTGCCTATTTTGCATATCATTTTTGCAGCAACATTCTTTTTCTGTTTTTCCTACCCCTCTATATCCTCTATGCCATCATCACCGGCCGGTTCGGTCAAAAAACGCGGCAGCGTTTAGGATTATACCCACCGTCGGTATCCGCCGGGATTAGGGGAACCCCGCGGATTTGGATGCATGCCGTATCTGTGGGCGAGGTCGGCGCCGCCGCCGCCATTATTGAAGCCCTCATTGCCACAATGCCCGATTGCGCCATCGTACTTTCCACAACCACAACTTCCGGACAGAATTTTGCACGCGAAAAACTGCCTGCAAATGTAACCCGTATCTATGCCCCATTCGATTTCGTCCCCTCGGTTCGCAGCGCCCTGTCGGCCATCCGGCCGGACATACTGGTGCTTTTGGAAACCGAAATCTGGCCGAACTGGCTTGCAGAATCCCGCCGCCGGGGGGTTCATACGGCCCTGGTCAACGGCCGGATTTCCGTCCGTTCCATCCGTCGCTACTTAAAAATCAGGCCGCTGATGCAAACGGTTTTGGCGCATATTGAAATGTTCAGCATGATCAGCCCGGCGGACGCGCAAAGGATTCAATCCATCGGCGCTGCCCGGGATAACGTTATTACGTCCGGCAATGCCAAATACGACTGCCTGCTGCTGCAGGTGGACGACGATCAAAGACTGAAATTAGCGGGACGATTTAACCTAACGGGAAATGAACCGGTCTTTGTGGCAGGCAGCACGCGCGGCAGCGAGCAGCAGATTGTTCTGGATGTTTACGAGAAAATCCGCCGGAATTTCCCGGACGCCCTTTTAATTATTGCCCCCCGCCACATTGAGCGCGCCCGCGAAGTTGCAGCGCTGGCCGGCGAAAAAGGATTCAACTGCCAGTACCGTACCGATCTGGACAAACCGGGCAGCACCCGGACCGCACCGGTGCTCGTTCTGGACACCATCGGAGAACTGCAGTCCCTCTACAGCATTGCCACCGTAGTTTTTTGCGGGGGAAGCCTGGTGCCCCTGGGGGGACAGAATATTCTGGAAGCGGCTGTCTGGGGAAAGCCGGTTCTGTACGGCCCGTCCATGGAAGATTTTCAGGACGCCAAAGACCTGCTGGACAAAACCGGCGGCGGCATCCTGGTGGCGGACGGGCCGGACCTTGCGGAAAAGATCGACCACCTTTTCAGACACCCCGGGGAAGCTCAACGGGTCGGTGGGTTGGCCCGACAGGCGGTCCTGTTTCATAAAGGAGCCGCACGCAAACATGCGGACTGCATCTGCCGTCTGCTTGCCCGGCGCTGAACGCTTCGAGACGTTAACTGCTCTTGCCGTAAGCTTCGTCTTTTCACCCTTAAAAAACTTATTAGTAAATGCAGGCGTCTAAAATGGAAAGCACGTCTGACAGCAACTCATCAGTGCCGTGTTCAATACGTTTAGCGCGGCGGGCACGGAAATCGACAGATTTTACTTGCTCAACCATGATGAAGCCCGTCAGCTTACTGTCTTCCGGGATAGGTACGTGAAAGGGAAAATTGCGCGCTGTGTTTGTGACCGGGCACACCATGGCCAAACCTGTGCTTTGGTTAAACAAGTCCTTGCTGACAACAAAAGCTGGGCGTCGCCCCTTTTGCTCATGACCGGATTGCGGATCAAATGTGATTGCAATGATGTCCCCTTGTTTGGGGATATAAGCGGCCATCTACCAAGCCTCCTTGCCCACCGGCTTTCCCCAGTCAATTTCTCCGGTTTGGTAGTTTTCAGGAATACGTGCCACTATATCCTTAAGATTGTGACGCCCGCGTATCCTTTTTGCAGGCGTGACGATCATAATGCCGTCTTTTACGCTGATATCCACCTCATCGCCGACGTCGAGTTGCACATTTTCGAGTAGCTTTTTAGCAAGCCGAAGCCCCTGGCTATTTCCCCATTTTTGAATTTTTGCAAGCATGTGGCCACCTCCTAATGTATAGCCGAAGTATAGCCAATGGGTGTATAGCGGTCAAGAACAATTTTCAAACCAGCATCAGGCATCATCGGAGGCTGACGGGCCGGACCTTGCGGAAAAGATCGACTACCTTTTCAGACACCCCGGCCCGGGGAAGCTCAACGGGTCGGTGGGTTGGCCCGACAGGCGGTCCTGTTTCACAAAGGGGCCGCCCGCAAACATGCGGACGCCATCCGCGGCCTGCTGGCTTAACGCTGAAACTCCCTCCTGATTTCCAAGGCAAGAAGGACACCTTTTGGAAAAACCATTAACCGTTTTTTTCCATTCATAAAACATAGGATTATTGTACTTTCCTTCTGATATTTCTGAGCAGATAACTATAACTGTCATTATTTCAAAGCACTAATAGCCGCTATTCAATACGGAAAGCTGGGTTGACGCCGTTATGAACCTGGAAAACCAATAAATCTAACGCACAACCACACTTTTCTTGCGCTCCACCAAAGCGAAAGGTTAACTCTGACCATTGGAAAAAGAAAAATTGGCGAGCGCGTTAGTCGGTGAGTGAACTGTCGTTCCGGTCTCCCCTATTTCAATGTCAAGGCATAAAACCAGAATAACTACGGCTGCAACAAATTTACCTTTGGGCGAATTGTATGGTGGCGTTAGGAGGCTGGGTGCGCGTATCTGCAATTGCATGGTCTGTAGAACATTATTGACACGATCCATGACAGAGTTGGCACCGAACGAAAAATCGATTTTGTGTGCTGCTCTATTCCGAATATGCCGGATATCATCTAATGACTTGCGAGCGTCTTCGGAAATCAGATTCAAGCGGCGTGCGATTTCAACTCGCGACGCAAAGGACTCCAGCGGTCTTGATGGACCAAGAAGTTTGTCCTCTTTCTCGCCGCGCGGAGGAAGCAAATATTTTTGTAACAGAGTCTTAACTCGATCATCTAAGACCGCTCCCGCAAGGATAACGCACGCACGGTCATTCCCGGAAAGATCCTCCATAAGATCGTTAAGCCATTTGCCACTGATTGTATATGTATTCATATAGGGTTAACTATTATTATTTGAACACTGCTTGCCATTATCCGCATTTTGTTGTCACTTGCAAAACCGAGGAATAAAAGCCGGAGTATTCAGTTTGACATGACAAACAGCCACATTGTTAATCTAAGATTCTAAAAGCTGACTGATAACTTTTGCTAAGGATGCCAAATCAAAAGGTTTGCCTATTATTGAATTAAACAAATCTCTCTCTATATTTTTATCTACAAAAAATCCTGTGATCGCTATGATGGGTATGTCAGGCTTGGTCGAATTTCTAATGGATCTGGCTAATTCAATGCCATCCATTATGGGCATTTTTATATCAGTAATTACCAATTTAAAATTGTGTGAGTTGTTAAAATATTCAAGCCCTTCTTGCCCATTGGATGCAATCGTAACTTTATACCCATAGTACTCCAAGGCATCTTTTAATACATCTCTAACGGATTTATCATCATCAACAACAAGAAGGTGATCCATATTTTTAAACAATCCTCAAAACACATTTTTGAAGCAAATAATCAAACATTATGTGGTACTATCAAGCGAAATTCATTTATGAAAAACATTACACCTATTGAAATATTAAAGTCAAACAATGGAAACGCTTATTTAAAAATATTTCGGAGCGCACTCCTTGCCAGAAAATATAAAAGTGCGTTTCAGCGGAAATATTTAAGCATAGTTCAGACAATCCTCAAAATAGCGGTGTCTGGAAATGGAGTAATGCTGTATGCTTCGATGTTGCGCAAGGGGGCTTAATGCCAGCTTCTGCAAGCCAATTCAGATGAATCATCCTCATCTCCTGCGCATGTCTCTATACTAAAGTTCTTTAATAGCCTCTAAAAGTTCATTCAGCATAATAGGTTTGGTGAATCCCTTTATGGCCCCCAGAGTTTGAGCTATATCTAATTCAGTTTCAATGCCCATCATCGTATTTTTACCGGTTATTGCAAAAATTTTTGTCCCAGGAAATTCCTGCATCATTTCAAGAATGAAAGCATGCCCATCTTTTTCAGGCATAAATATATCTGTGATAATCAAGCCAGCAGGGTTTTCACGGAATAGGGTCATACCTTCATTGCCATCAGATGCAATCATGACCTTATATCCAAATTTTTCCAAAGCTCTTTTTAATAATTTGCAAATAGGTTCCTCATCATCAACAACAAGTATATTTTTTATTAGTTTCTTTTTAAGGGGTTCTTCAAGAACCTCTTTCTCTACTACCTGTGTTCCTTTAAGATCATGATTTTTAGTCATTTGCTTTTCCTAATTTCTATGCTCTTTCACTGGAACCAGGTGAGAACCGATTATCTCGGTCCGGTGTTGAGGATAAATGTTATTATTTATGGTATGGATTATTCAGCATAAATGCTGAAAATATCAAGTGGGAACTGAGAAAAGACCCGGTTAAAGGTTAATTTGGATTATAGCTCCTTAATTATTCAATCGTTCTTCAACGGCCCCTGGCCGGTGGCGTCCAGGACGCTCAGCCACAACTTTTCCTTGGGATTGATCTGCTTGCGCTTGCCGGCGCACTCATTCATTGAAAGATGCACGAAATGGTTGTTCCAGCGCCCGATCAGGAGCTTGGTCTTGCCGGCCATCCCGGCGTGGACGGCATCGCGCCCCAGAAAATTGCAGAAAACACGGTCATTGGCATTTGCCGGCAGACTCCGGATCATGTAGCTTGGATCGATATACTTGATGGAAACATCGATCTTTCTGGATGTAAAATAGGACGCAATCGCATCCTTCAGATACAGCCCGATATCATTCAGGCGGATGTTGCCGGATTCGTCCCGCGCACGGTTTTTGTCCTCAAAAAACTTCTGACCGGCGCCCTCGGCCACCACAATCACGGCATGGCACCGCAAGCGCAGTCGTTCTTCTATTGAAGCGAACAGACCCTTGGGCCCTTCCAGGTCAAAATCAACTTCCGGGATCAGGACGAAGTTGACGTCCTGCTGAGCCAGCGCAGCGGTTGTCGCTATAAATCCGGAATGACGGCCCATCAGCTTGATGAGTCCGATGCCGTTGGGATACCCTTCGGCCTCGGCATGGGCGCCCCGGATCGCCCGGGTGGCGACATCCACGGCCGTATCAAAACCAAAGGAACGCGAGACCAGGTGGATATCATTGTCAATGGTTTTGGGGATGCCGACAACGCTGATTTTCAATTTTCTGCTAAAAATAGCATCGGCGATTTTATTGGCGGCCATCATGGTGCCGTCGCCGCCGATCACAAACAGGATGCCGATGTTCATGCGCTCCAGGCTGTCGATGATGCCTTCTATGTCCTGCGGCCCCCGGGATGAACCCAGGATGGTCCCGCCCATCTCATGGATGCTGGCAACCGCAGACGGATCAAGCTCCAATACTTCATGCCCGTAAGACGGAATAAACCCCTGCAGTCCGTACTTGATGCCGTAGACATGCCGCACCCCGTAGCCGAAATAAAGCTCCAGAACAACAGAGCGGACAATGTCGTTCAGGCCGGGGCAAAGCCCGCCGCAGGTAACCAGCGCGCAGCGCAGCTTGCTGGAATCGAAATAGACTTTCCGGCGGGGGCCGGCCAACTCAAAGGAAGGCAGCGTTGCTCCGTCTGTGAGCATTTGCTGCAGGTTGCCGACATTGACATCGATGCTGATCCTGTCGGTATCCTCCACAAAATACCGTTCAGCCGAACCGCGCTCTTCCCGCTGCAGCGGCGACGGAATCTTGGCTTCGCCCAGGACCGGAATGGCGGTTTCAATGGTACGATAATCCATGGCACACCTTTTACCTTCAGGTTAACGGCAGGTCTTAATAGCGCGAATGGCCAAACCGGACGACGGTCTTCAGCAGGCAGCGCTCAACCCGTTAAATTTAAACGCACCTTTTCCCAGAATGTCATGCAGATGCAGGATGCCCGCCACCTTTCCCTCCCCATCCGTTATGGGTAGTATGGTAATCTGGTATTTTTCCATTATGTTCAAGGCATCATAAGCGGGTGAATCCGGGCCAAGGGTTCTGGGATTCTTTGTCATCACCGCATCCAGCGGCAGGCTGAAAATATCTTTGCGGGTCACGATCGCACGCCGCAAGTCGCCATCTGTAATAATCCCGGTCAGGGTTTGGTTTTTATCAACAATCAGGACCGCACCCAATTCCAGCCGGTTCATTTCACCAATGGCGGCCGTCATGGCGGCCGATTCAAAAACCAGGGGGATCGCGTTTCCCGTGAGCATAATATCCGCCACACTGTTGGAAAGCCGCTGGCCGAGATTCCCGCCCGGATGGATTTTTCTAAAATCACTGGATTTGAAATGTCGCATATTAATAAGCACGACGGCCAGGGCATCCCCCATGGCAAGCTGGGCCGTGGTGCTGGCGGTGGGGGCCAGACCCATGGGGCAAGCTTCGCGAGCCACGTGCGTGTCAATGACGATATCGCTCAATTTTGCAAGGCTTGACGCTTTGTTGCCGGTAAACGTGATCACCTTGCATCCGATATTGCGGATACTGGGGACCAGGATATTGATCTCATCGGTTTCGCCGCTGTTGGACAAGGCCAGGAAGATGTCATCCCGGCTGACGATGCCCAGATCGCCGTGCATGGCTTCAACCGGATGCAAAAACAAAGACCGGGTCCCGGTGCTGTTCAGGGTCGCCACGATCTTGCGGCCGACAATGCCGGACTTGCCGATGCCGGCAACGATCACTCTGCCGGTGGAATGATAAATCAAGTCGACCATCTCGGCGAAATCACTCCCGATGCGGTCTGCTAATTTCAGGATCCCCTCGGCTTCAATTTTCAGGACTTCAATGGCTTCATCTATAATCATGAATCAGATTTTTTCCCGTTAAATAATCACTGAGACTGTTGTTTAGAGACATAAATGCCGCTTTTTGGTCTAAAAATCAAGAGCTCTTTTGGAAACAGCGCTGATTCCACTCTTAATCACCCCTGGGCTGCATGGTAAATCCGCACTTTACATCCGGACCAGGCCCAAATCTTTACATGATTTTTCTATAGGGATTTTTACATTCAAACGAAATAATTTAAACCTGAAAAGCCGGCTGCCTTTAGCGTTGCTTTGGTATCATAGAAAAGTCTTGCGGTTACAGCCACTTTAGATTATTCCTCAAGGCAAATATTCATGATGCAGACCGCAAACCGGAGGTTTGCCTATATTTAAAAGGGCACAAATATGACCAGTTCTCCCATCTTCACCTTATCGGTGCTTGCCGTTATCCTGGCGGCTAATTTTGTTTATATGTTTCGTGTGATGAAATGGTATCCGATCAGAAAGGCCTTTCCGCTGAATGAGGCAGATTCTAAATATGAAAATATTCTCCTGAATTACGGAAAAGCGAACATTTGCGGACATTATGCCAGAAATAAAGTTATTTCCGGGATAATGAAAGCCGGGGTGGTTATTAAAAAGCCTTTTCCGTTCTCTTACCTGATGCCGCCTATTTTTATCCCCTGGGGTGAGATCGAACATGTTTCCATCGTAACCAACCTTGAAGGAAAGTCGGACTCGAAAACGACAAAACTATTTTCATCATCAGAATACGCAAAAATCGAATTGAAAAGACATAAGGAATATTTAATCATTATCCCCTGGCAAGGAATGTATTTTGACAATTTGCCTAAAGGCATGCACCCCCGGGCCTAAAAACGACAGTATACCGCTTTCCATAATAAAGTTCCGATACAATGAATTGCGGTATAAGCGGTTGTAGAAAAAAAACGTTGGGGGTAACGGAACGTTTTTTTGACAACCGCTATAACGATCCTGGTTTAAGGAAAACCTGTGGAAAACAGTATTTTTAGAATGCACCCTTTTCGCGTAATACAATACATCGTGGTATGGTATTGCATATGCCACCTGATCATCGTCATCCTGCTGAAAACAACAACCTTGGTTTGGGGATGGATCAAGGCCGCCCGGAAAAAGAGAGCGGCTTCTGTAAAATCGTGATAAGCATTGCAAAAAAATTAGTTGACAAGTCTGAATATACTAATTATATTTCGTCAGTTTTTTCCCAGACTATTGAAGCCGGGATTTATTGCCTGGCTTTTTATTTTCCAGAAAATGAAAAAGGGGGGTGATTCCAATGAATTGTGCAACGGTAAAACAAGGTAAGGAATGTCCTTTTATGACGTCCAAAGGGTGTTCATTCAATGGCGGAATTTGCCATGAAGTAGTGGATCAATGCAATGGTTGCAACCGCAATATCCAGTTTAATTCCGCCTGGTATTGTATGGCGTGTCCGGATCCGACTATCAAATGGAAATCCGGCCGGTGCAACCTGGCTTCTCATGTTGTTTCAACTGCAGCGCCGACAACCCAGAAGAAAGTCAATCCGATCAAGGCTTCCAAACGCGGAAACAAATAGAAAAATATAACCGCAATCCGACGGTAAACCCCGCCCCTAAAAGGGACGGGGTTTTTTTGTCCACGCGACGACATTTATCTGTTTTTTCAGCATCTTTTCCCTTGACATTTTTTTCCTCACAGCGGTAAACACAGTTTTACATCAGGCGCAGTATTAGTGATAAGCTATTCGTAATATTTACCGTTAAGGTTTTATAAGACATTAAGATTACAGACACCTAATCATAGGAGGGTTGAGATTGATGGATCCCATTGCATTGGAACTTAACCATATCATTGAAACGGGCAATCCCCATATCATGGAAATGCTCTCCCCGATCGGCAAGACCCTTTTTTTTCCGAAAGGAATTTTAAGCCAGAGTGCCGAAGCCAAGGAGAAGGCCCATCGCATCAATGCCACCATCGGAATCGCCACCGAAGGCGGCGGCACCATGTTTCTTCCCTCGGTCATGGACACCATCTGCGGTCTGCCGCCGGAAACATCCGTAAACTATGCCCCTTCTTTCGGCATTCCCGCCCTGAGAAAAGCCTGGCTGGAGGCCATGGTTGCCAAAAATCCTTCGTTGAAGGGGAAAACGGTCAGCCTGCCCGTGGTTGCCAACGGCATCACCCATTCCCTTAGCGTGTTTGCGGATCTGTTTATCGACAAAGATGATGTCATCATCCTCCCGGACATGATCTGGGGAAATTATAATCTGATTTTTAAACTCAGAAGGGGCGCCCGCGTCAGCCAGCATACCCTCTTTTCCGAAAACGGCGGCTTTAACCTAAAGGCCTTTGAGGAAACGGTCCGGGCCGAAGCCCAACGAAACAGCAAAATTACCGTCCTGATGAACTTTCCCCAAAACCCCTCGGGCTATTCCATCACGGCAGCCGAAGGCGACCGCATTGTCGAAATCCTCACCGCAATCGCCCGGGAAGGCACCAACGTCCTTGCCGTAGCGGATGATGCCTATTTCGGCCTTTTTTATGAAGCCGATACGTTAAAGGAATCCCTTTTCGCACGCCTGTGCGACCGGCACCCGCGGCTGCTTGCGGTAAAACTCGACGGCGCCACCAAGGAAAGTTTTGTCTGGGGGTTGCGGGTCGGATTCATCACTTACGGCAGCAAAATCGAAAAGAATCCGGAATTGGTTTACGAGGCCCTTGCCAAAAAAACCGGCGGCTGCATCCGCAGCAATATATCCAATGCCGCCCTCCTGAGCCAGTCGATTGTCCTAAAGTCCATGCAGGATCCCCGTTATGCGCGTGAAAAGGAAGAAAAATTCAATGTCCTGCAGCGCCGGGCCAAACGGGTCAAGGAAGTGCTGGCCGATCCGAAATACCGGACCGCCTGGGATGTTTATCCCTTTAATTCCGGCTATTTCATGTGTATTCGCCTAAAAGATGTGGACGCTGAAACCCTGCGGCTGCATCTGCTGGACAAATACGGCGTCGGCCTCATCGCCCTGGGCAAAAACAATCTCAGGGTGGCGTTTTCATCTATGGAAGAAAAACAGATCCCGGAATTGTTTGACCTGGTCCTCAAGGGGTTAGAAGATTTGAAGACGCCGGGGAAATGATGTCCGTCATTGCCACGTCTCTTAAAAAAGCGTTCAGCAGCTTGGCCGAAAAACTCCTGTCATTTGACATCGCCCATGCCGGCAAGTGGACGATTTACTTTATCCTGATCGGCGTGATTGCCGGACTGGGTTCAATTGTTTTTCATTATCTCTGCGAACTGGGGGTTCACTACTTTCTGGATTTAATGGCCGGCTACCGGCCGCCGAACCCGGCCGGAGAACATCGGCTGCTGACCCCTACCCAAACGCCGTTCAACCGCTGGATCCTGCTTTTTCTCCCGGCCCTGGGGGGCTTGGTGAGCGGCTGGCTGGTATACACCTACGCACCCGAAGCCGAAGGCCACGGCACCGACGCCGCCATTGATGCTTATCACCGCAAAGGCGGATTCATCCGCGGCCGCGTCCCCATCATCAAAACCATTGCCTCGGCCATTACCCTGACAACCGGCGGTTCCGGCGGCCGCGAAGGACCCATCGCCCAGATCGGCGCCGGGTTCGGTTCCTTTCTGGCGACCAAACTCAAATTGTCAAACCGCGAACGCAGAATCATGGTGGCGGCCGGCATCAGCGCCGGAGTCGGCAGCATTTTCCGGGCGCCCCTGGCCGGCGCCCTGTTTGCCGCTGAAGTGCTGTACCGGGACCCCGACTTTGAATCCGAAGTCATTATCCCTGCGGGCATCTCCTCGGTGGTGGCCTACTGCATTTTCTGCCTGGTATTCGGCTGGGGATCTCTCTTTGAAACCCCCTACTTTCATTTTCGCAATCCTCTGGCGTTGGGACCTTACCTGGTTCTATCCCTGGTGCTGGTGGCCACCGGCGTATTTTACATCAAGTCTTTTTACGGCATCACCCGCCTGTTCAAGTCTTTAAAACTGCCGAATCACATCAAACCCGCCCTTGGCGGACTCTGCACCGGCATCATCGGATTCTTTCTGCCGCAAACACTGGCATTCGGCTACGGCTTTGCCCAGATGGCACTGAAAAACGAACTCACCATTTCTTTTCTGCTGCTGTTGGCCATCGGCAAAATTCTCACCACCTCCTTTTCCATCGGCTCCGGTGGAAGCGGCGGCGTATTCGGCCCGTCGGTGGTAATCGGCGGGGCCATGGGGGGTGTCATCGGAAAAATTTTCAATCTGATCATGCCCACGGTGGTCACTGAACCCGGGGCCTTTGTGGTGGTGGGAATGGCGGGTTTTTTTACGGCGGTCTCCAACACGCCGATCTCAACCATCATCTTTGTCAGCGAGATGACCAACTCGTATCACCTGCTGCTGCCCAGCCTGCTGGTCTGTTCTGTTTCCTATCTGGCCGCCCGCAGATGGACCATTTACGAAAAACAGGTCAAAAGCAAAGTGGACTCCCCTGCCCATGCAGGCGATTTTTTCGTGGATATTCTCCAGGCCATCCGGGTACATGACCTCATACCCCTGGTTAAAAAGGTGGACCTGATTCCGCGCAACATGCCCTTTCTGGAGTTTAAAAAGTATTTTTCCGAAACGACCCAGCATTATTTCCCGGTGATGGACAGCAGCGGAAAACTCATCGGCATCTTCTCCGTCAACGACGTGCGCGGTGTTCTTTTTTCACAGGAAATCGAACACCTCGTTGTCATGGAGGATATCGCCACCAAGAATATCATCGTCACCACCCCATCGGACGACTTGAACTCGGTCCTGCAAAAGTTTACAACCCGAAATATCGACAGCCTGCCGGTGGTAAAAGAAGACGACCCCGGGCATCTGATCGGCATGCTGAACCGCCGAGAAGTCATTTCCTTTTACAATCAGCGCATCGCTGAAATGAAACAGCAGGCAGCAAATGACCAATAGGCAGCTCTTGTCACAGCAGTCGCCTTTAAATGGACCTGCGCAATTGATATCTATGGGGTGACGGTATGACCCTTTCGGAAAAAATCAGTCGAAATCCGGAGCGGATTCTGGCCTTCTTTGAATCCTTCCGGAATTCCCTGGTTCGGATCGGCATCGTGGTTCTGGCTTTTTCGATCTGCGGCTACTATGTCAGCGAACCGATCCTGAAATATGTCCAGCGAATCACCGGCGTAAAGCTGGTGGCCTTCGGCATTCCGGAATCGTTTTTCGCGCTTCTGCTCCTGGCCCTGGGCGTCGGCATTTTTGTCAGCATACCGTACTTTCTCTATGCGGTGCTGGCCGGGTTGCCGCCGCTTTTCCCTTCTTTTACCCGCAAAATGATGATCGGCTTCTGGCTGTCATCCATCGTGCTTTTCTACATAGGAGCGCTCTTTTGCCTGACCATCTCGCTTCCCTACGGTGCGCAGTTTTTGCTCAGTTATGAAAACGCCCATATCGAAGCACTGATATCCGTCAAAAAGTTCGTTTCATTTTGCCTGCTGTTCATATTCGGCTTCGGCATCATTTTTGAATTGCCCCTAGCGATGGTGCTGCTGGGTAAAATCGGCATCGTTAACGTACAAACCCTGGCCGCCCACCGGCGCTATGCCATTCTGGCTGTTGCGATCATCGCCGCCCTGCTGACCCCGACCCCCGATGTCTTTAACATGTCTTTAATGGGTATCCCGCTCTACCTGCTTTTTGAAATCGGACTCATCGGAATGCGCTTGGGAAAAAAATGAGGGATGTAGGGGTTAAAGCGAACGACCATGGGTTTTTAATACTTGACTTCCATTAAGAACAACCCCTGGGGCGGAGCGGTGGCGCCGGCCTGGTTTCGATCGGTGGAAAACAGAATCCCCTTGAAATCCTCCGGCGTTAGTTTCCCCAAACCCACCTGCACCAGGGTGCCCACCAGATTGCGCACCATATACCGCAAAAACCCATCGGCCTCGATTTCAAAAACATGTTGGTCGGGTTTCGGCATCTGCCATTCGGCCCGTATAACCTGCCGAATGGTACTGGACCTGGGACTGCCGGCGCCCTCAAACGCTTTAAAATCGTGACTGCCGACGATATAACCCGCGGCGGCGCGCATGGTCTCTACGTCTATGTTTCTGCGAATAAACCAGCAATACTGACGGCCCACAGCCACCGGAATAACCCGGTTCAATATACGGTACTGATAGATCTTGCTTTTGACGCTATAGCGGGCATGAAAGGATTCGTCCACCTGGTGGCAGTACCGGACAACCACATCCTCCGACAGCAGGCTGTTGAGCCCCCGTTCAAATATCGGTGCCGTCAGCTCGGTTTCACACAGAAAGTTTGCCACCTGTCCCCGGGCATGGACGCCGGCATCGGTGCGGCCCGAACCGATCAGGGTAACCGTCTCGCCGGTCATGGTCGCAATCGCTGCCTCAATCACTCCCTGAACCGTCCGGTCGTTCTTTTGACGCTGCCAGCCGTAAAATCCGCTGCCATCGTACTCGATTGTCAGTTTAAAATTTTTCCGCATGGCTTCGATTGATCCCCATCTTCATATCAATAACGCGACTGTCAGCGAAACAAACGACAAGATCGTTGAAAGTACAATGGCGGCCGAAGCCAGTTCCGTATCACTGTGGAGCTGGGCGGAAAGCACATACAGGGCGGTAGAAGTCGGCAGAGCGAAATATACCATCCCCACCCGGAACGACAGGTCCGTAACGCCAAAAAGCTTCATAAAAAAATAACCGACCCCCGGCAGGACCAGCAGTTTGAAAAGCGCAGCCGTCAGGGACAACTTAAAGTTACCCTGCAGACTTTTCAAATTCAGAACGCCGCCGATGGAAAGCAGTGCCAGGGGCAGGGTCACCATGGAAGTCAGATTGAAGGTGTTATTCAGAAAAACCGGAAAGGACAACCCGGCCTGGGAAAACGCGATCCCGGCAAAACAGGCCAGAATCAGGGGATTTGATACCAGCGCTTTCAGAGTGAACCGGACCCGTTGGCGTTTTGTAAACTGCCCGGCCGAAAACCAGATCAGGGTGGACACCGCCATCAGGTTAATGATGGGAATGAGAAACCCGATTAAAACCCCGAAGCGACGGACCCCCTCTTCTCCCAGAGCGTTCATCACAATGGCCATGCCGATATAGGTGTTGAATCGATAGCAGCTCTGGGAAAATGAACCGGCCTGAAAAGGCGTCACTTTAAAGTTTATAAAAGCGGTGCTCAAAATATATACACCCAGGACGGCGCAGATGGCCGCCGCACAGAATTTCCAGTCGATCGCAGACGTTGCGGCGGCGCCCCCGATTTTCCAGAACAGCATCATCGGGAAAAAAATAAAATAAATAAGTTTGTCCGAAGTCTTCAGGAAGGCGTCATTGGTCAGGCTGAAGTGCTTCAGCAGCACACCCAGTGCGATGAGGGCGAAAACAGGAAAGAGACTTTGTAAAACCATCAGGCATTACCTGGCGTTTGCACGCTGTGGCGGTATTATATCCGGTCAACGGGTATATTGCCAAGTTTTTGTTCAAACCCGTCATCCATCTCATCCAGAAACATTTCCAGGGGATAAAAAGCGCTGCAGGACCGGCAGCGTAACAGCACCTGCCGTCACGTCCTTAGAATAACAAGATCCCCCTTACAGGACGGGCATGTCGCAATCGTTTCTTTCATCTTTTGAATAACGTGCAGCAGCCCGCTATTTTCAGAAATGGGCCGGCAGCAAAAAACTGTTTAGAGGAAATTAACCCGATCGTTTCCACAATACTTAATTTAAAACAAGCACGGCTGTCAAATGAAGTTTACGGTTTTGGATCTTTGGAAGCATCGAGGTCTCCGGGATGCCATGATGCCGTTGACTTTAACTGCTGATTCTGTCAAATGGTAGATTCACCACTGACAAAGGACAACAAACATTTGACGAATTGCATGCTGACGCGATCAAGTTATTATTTGAAAATCTACAAAACCATTTAAAGGATAAACGATGGCTATCCAACCTGTCTGCCGCGGATTTAAAGCTGCCGGCGTCGTCGCCGGCCTTAAAAAAAACGGAAAGCCCGACCTGGCCCTGATTTTTTCGGAAGTTCCGGCAACCGTTGCCGGCGTATTTACCCGAAACAAGGTCCAGGCCGCGCCGGTTCGCTACGACCGGCAGCGCATTCAATCCGGCCGCTGTCAGGCCGTTATCGTCAACAGCGGCAACGCCAACTGCTGCACCGGCCAAAAAGGCATGGCGCATGCCGCCAGAATGGCGCAGGTCACGGCCGCCCAGCTCGGCATCGCCGAAGACCTGGTGCTGGTGGCATCCACCGGCGTTATCGGCGAACCCCTGCCCATTGAAAAAATAGACGCAGCCGCGCCGGAACTGGTAAAATCCCTGCAACCGGACGGTGTTTTCAAGCTTGCCGAAGCTATCATGACCACAGACACCGTTCCCAAAATCGTCTTTAAAGAAGGCCGCATCCGCGACAAACCTTTCACCATTTTGGGGGTTGCCAAGGGGGCCGGCATGATCCACCCCGATATGGCCACCATGCTGTCCTTCATCTGCACCGACGTTGAAATTTCCGCCGAAATGCTACAAGAGGCCTTGAACAGCGCCGTCCGGCATACGTTTAACCGCATCACCATCGACGGCGACACCAGCACCAACGACACCGCCCTGGTCCTGGCCAACGGCCTGTCCGGGGTGCGGATATCTGATTCGGAAGCACTTCAACATTTTCAGCCCCTGCTGAATGACGCTTGTCTAGAGCTGGCCAAAATGCTGGTAAAAGACGGCGAAGGCGCCACTAAACTTGTGGAAATCCGGGTCAAAGGTGCGCGCAGCGCACTGGATGCCCATCGCATCGCCAATACCATCGCCGGCTCGAATCTGGTTAAAACCGCCTTTTTCGGGGAAGACGCCAACTGGGGGAGAATTCTGGGCGCAGCCGGCCGCGCCGATGTTCCCATAGATCCCGACAGGATCGATGTGTTTTTCAACGACGTCCAGATGGTCAAAGCCGGCATGGGCTGCGGCAAATCTGTTGAAGCTGAAGCCACCCGGGTTCTCAAGACCCCGGAATTTACCGTCACAATCGATCTGCATCTCGGGAGCGAATCCGATTCTGTCTATACCTGCGACTTTTCACTCGACTATGTGCGGATTAATGCGGATTATCGATCCTGAATCGTTCCGAGTAAATATTCGATCATAGGGGTACTTTACATGGTTTGATTTTCAGCCACTTGTGTAAATTACAAATGTCAAATTCCAAATAACAAACAAATTCCAATGACAAAAATTCGAAGATTTAAACAACGTTTCGTCCTTAAAGGTTTTGGTCATTGAACATTGATATTTGAGATTTTTTTGTAATTTGGAATTTGTATTTTTAAAAAAATCCAAGGCAAACCCGGTATACTCTGACCCGGCCCTAAGGAACATGTTTTCTAAGCTGGGATAATATTATGGAATTGATGCGCCTCCAAAAATTTCTTTCCACTGCCGGATTCAGCTCCCGCCGCAAGGCCGAGACTTTTATCCTGGAAGGCCGCGTCAGTGTAAACGGCGTCGTGATTACGGCACTGGGCAGTAAGATCGACCCCCAATCGGACCGCGTGGCGGTGGACGGCAAACCGGTTACGATTGAGCAGCCCCTGATCTACATTGCCATCAACAAACCCAAGGGGGTCGTCGCCAGTTGCGAGCAGAAAAACGACCGCATCGTTTTAGACCTGATCGATATCCCCGAGCGGGTTTATCCGGTGGGGCGGCTGGACAAGGATTCCTGCGGACTCCTGCTCCTGACCAATGACGGCCGCCTGCACCACCGGCTGTCTCACCCCTCCTTTGACCATGAAAAAGAATACGAGGTCGCCGTGGCCGACCCCATACCGGACGGCGCGCTGAAACATATGGAGAAGGGCCTGCCCATGATGGGAACCAAAACCCGGCCGGCCCGGATCAAGCGGCTTTCCCCACGGCGGTTTCGCATGGTGTTGCAGGAAGGCAAAAACCGCCAGATCCGCCGCATGCTCAGGAAGGTGGGACACCAGGTAACGGACCTCAAACGCATCCGCGTGGCCAACATCCGGCTGGGCAATCTGGCCGAAGGCGCCTGGCGCTATCTCAGTGAGCGGGAAAAAGAAGAGCTGCTTCAAAACCTATAGCTTACCTTACCATAACGTTGCAATGTTGGGGTTTAGAGCCATTCAACCATTACCTTTTCCCCAAATCGCTTAAACTCGGGATCGCCGGTGATCACCTTTGCCTTCTTTCTGATTCCCAGCGCTGCGGCAAAACAATCCGCATATGCCACGGAATGCGTACTCTTCAGACCGGCTGCTTCCATCGTGATTTCCATATCCGCATTTACGATAGTGACCGGCAATTGCTCCATCATAAAAACGGCCTCGTCCGCTTTTTCCCGCCCACGCTCCCGATAGGTATTGTAGTAAATTTCACCGAGGTTTATTACGGACATATAAAGCTTTGTCTTTCCGGCATGTGCTGCTTTCAACACCTTTCTGACTTGTTCTCCGCCGGCTTCATCCTCAAAATGAGCGATCAGTGCGTAGCTGTCGAGAACGTAAGCGCTATCCACGTTTCGCCTCCTCTCCCCGGTCCCTCAGAAGCGCTTTAACCAGAGAAGTTTTCCCTTTCAGCATGCCTCGTGATGCCTCGATGGGGTCGTCGGGAATCGGCTTTATCAGGATCACGTTCCCTTCCCCTTCTGATATGGCTACTCTGGTTCCCTTTTTGATGTTGTGCTTTTTTCTAAGGGCTGCAGGGATTATAACATGTCCCTTTTCAGTAGTCTTCGCTATGATCATGGTATACCTCCTGACATTTTGTAATAAAATATTAATAAACGGTATACCATTTGTCAATCATATCCTTCCCTGACGCCGAAAACCACTTGATAAATTCCGGGACGAGCAATATTGTAAGATCCTAAAGTGTTCGTTGTGGCCCTTCTGTCATATTATTTAATTATTTAATTATTTAAGAATGTCCCGGTTGTCCCGAATGGACCAGGGGCAGCGCCGGATGTTTTGGCGCCCACGCCTTGAACCTGATGGGTGACTGATGCGGGTCAATGACCACGCGAATCATTGTTTGATGTGGCGGGTGCGGATCGAAAAAGAAACAGGGTTGTTGTAAATGAGTCATAAATGTTGTCAAAGGGAAAACGGCCATATTTTTCCTTCAGGAGAGGTGTTTTTTGTTTGACACGCCCTTTAATGGGAGACCCCAACGCCTTTCTTGCGCCAGCTGAATTAGCCTTGTTATGTGGTTGCCTTCCAATTGGGATCGGAATAAATATTATATTTCTTTGGGTAGAGATTGAGTTGCACCCACGCTAAAAATGCCTGAACAAAATTTTTATCTCTTCCCGCGAGGATTACATAGTTGGCCAATGCTTTCAGAATTGCCGCTAAAGCGCACTCCTCTGCATCAATGTCGATGTAACCATCCTCACCCTCATCCATATGCTTGAGGTCGTTAATGAATAGCGTGTCATTTATTGCTCTGCCATACAATTCCAGAGTTCCTACCGGTTCACCTTTGGCATTTTCCTCTTTCATCAGAAATTTAGTGAAATTCTTTTTATCGTGATTTGATACTAAACGGCAAAGAATCACATCCGCTGCACCGGCCAAAGAGATGGGGCCGGAGCGTAAGCGGAGCCGCCTGCGGCGGCGAGGACCGCAGGATCGATCATCCCGCGGCCGTTCGCGCCGACTGCATGGCTTTATAGCTACCGCCCCTCGCGTTTCATATTATGTTGCCAAAACCCCATGCCGGTGAGCGCCGCCGCAGGCGGCGCGAACGCTCTGCATCACAGGCGCGAGTTTACGAGCGTCCTTGTGAATGTAGATTTTATAAGAAAAAGTAAATTTTTCAAGGCATTAAAGCTATTCAATTTGTAAAATTGTTATTTGACATCATCAGCGAGAATGTGTAAATTACATACAGTCCAGGAGGTTAATGATGATCAATTATACCGCAAAGTATACGAAAATTAAATCCGGATATATGGGCCAGCTTGTCGAATGGCCGGAAGTTGTCACTGAAGGTAAGGACCTCGAAGAGTGCCGCGAAATGTTAAGAGATGCTCTCAATGAAATGATCCTCACATACAGCCAGCTCAAAAAGGAAGTTCCTTTAGGAAATGCGCTGATAGAGCAGCTTCCGGTTGAGGTCGAAAATGTCTGTCAAGCGACGTGACTTAATCCGCTACTTGGAAAAGAACGGCTTTTACCTTTTGAGGGAAGGCGGTAATCATGCCATATACACGAATGATACCAAGGTAATCCCTGTCAAAAGACATAAACAATTCGATCGAATAACAGCTAATGAAATCTGCAAGCAGGCTGGTTTAGAACCAAAATTTTAACCTCCCAATACCGCCATCCTATAAAATCTAAATTTTCTATCCTTATAACGTGTTTCTCAGCGGCGAGGGAATCGAGTTTGCTGAAGAAAATGGTTGGCTGCACTGTTAGTCTTCATCAACGATTTTCTCAAACGCCTTCCAACTGCCGAATACTAGCGCATAAAATCTGCTATCAAGCAAAAAGTTTCTATCTATTTCGATTTTCGGTAGTGTATAATCTTTTGTGTAAATTTTAAAATGGTATAAAAAAGGGCGCTTTTCCTTTAAAAGGGTTTTTGGCAA